>NZ_CAKRCF010000061.1 GCF_934307085.1 uncultured Anaerobutyricum sp. | reverse complement strand
AATCCCAGATTATTCCGGCGAAATGCTGCCATCTCTTTTTCTTTTACTTTACTTAAATCTTTTTCTTTTAAAAATACCTTTCCTTCCGTCGGCTTATCAAGTGCTGCTAAAATATTAAGAAGTGTACTTTTTCCTGAACCAGATTCCCCCATAATTGCTACATATTCACCCTGCTCCACAGAAAAGTTTACATCTTTTAATGCTTCCACCTGATTTCCGCCAAAACGTGTTGTATATACTTTACGAACATTTTTTACATCTAATAATGCCATTATAATTCCCTGCCTTTCTTCTTCTCTAGAGCGTGTTTGAAAAATGCTCTAAGCTTACAGGTTTATTATAAAAAGAAAGTGCAGCTGCTTCCATCGAAGTACCTAACACTTTCTGTTCTTACCTTACATTTTTGTAAGATATATCTTTGTTCCGCTTCCCACCTCTGAATCTACTGTAATATTCCACTGCAATTTATCCATAATATTTTTACATAAATACAGACCGATTCCGGTAGACTTCTTGTTCTCTCTGCCATTATATCCGGTAAAGCCTTTTTCAAAAATTCGCGGAAGATCTTCTGCCGGAATTCCGATTCCTGTATCTTCGATTACAAGAGATTTTTCTTTCATATAAATAGAAATCTGTCCCTTCTTTGTATATTTCAAGGCATTCGATATGATCTGCTCGAGTACAAAAATAAACCATTTTTCATCTGTTACTATACAGGCTTTTGTCGGTATGAAATCCATTTTTATCTTTTTAGATATGAAAATCTTTGCATACTTTCGGATGACCTGACACACCATATCATCTAGTTCATGCTTTTTAAACATTAAATCAGAAGATATATCTTCTACCCGAAGATAATTTAGTGCCATCTCTACATATTGTTCAATCTTGAAAAGTTCCATCTTCATATCAGAAACAGATATTGCCTTCTGCATCATCTCTTCCTCATCAAGCTGATATAACATTCGTTCGGTATTCTGCAATAAAATATCCAGTGCTGCAATCGGGGTTTTGATCTGATGAACCCATATGCCATAATAATCAAGCAGCTCTTTTTTTGCAATTCGATTCTTAGAAATAAGCTCCTGCTTTGCCTGATATAATTCCTTTGCAAGTTCCTGATAATCACATTCAATCACATCCATATATTCTGGAAGTTGTTCTATATCGTCAAAAAACTGCTCCCTGTTTATATATAATAACTTATGCCGTTTATAATATTTATAACAATCAATAAGCAGACATACTGCACACCACACAAAAGACAATTCGCATCCATAGATAATCGCATCAAAAGGAATATCATATAAATAAAAGAGTATTCCAAATATCACAACAATTCCTGTAAATATAATAATTGGCACTTTGCGGATTTTCAAAAATGAAAAAATACTTTCTTTGATCATTTCTCCTTCTTCCCTTTATTTATTACATTATTTTTATTTAGTATATAAACTTTTATGCTTAAATCATACTCTGTGTTTCATTCATTCCCCATCTTAATCATATCCAACCTTATCTATTTATCCAGATAATATCCAATCCCCTTCTTCGTCTTTATCCTTCCTTCCATACCCGCGTTCTCTAACTTTTTGCGAAGTCTTGCCACATTAACTGTCAGTGTATTATCATCAATAAATTCGTCACTCTCCCACAGCCTTGCGATAATATCATCTCGTGCTATAATCTTTCCTGAATTTTCCATAAGCATCTGCAAAATACGAAATTCATTTTTAGTAAGAGATATTTTCTCCCCCTTATAAGAAAGAGAAGCGTCATTTAAATTAAGGAGCATGCCTTCATGCTCTAACACATTGACATTTCCTTGAAAGGAGTAGGCACGGCGTAGTAATGCCTGTACCTTTGCTATAAGTACATTTAGATCAAATGGCTTCTCTATGAATTCATCGCCACCCATATTCATTGCCATCACTATGTTCATATTATCATTCATAGAGGATAAAAACAGAATTGGAACACTCGATATTTTCCGGATTTCCTGACACCAGTAAAATCCGTTATAGAACGGCAAACCAATATCTAAAATAACAAGCTGCGGATCAAACTGCTGAAATGCTTCCATCACACATTTAAAATCTTCTATCTGTTTGGTCTCATAATCCCACCGCTCCAGATGTGCCGCCACATTCGAAGCAATCGTAGAATCATCTTCGACAATTAAAATTCGGTACATTTTTCCTCCCTATTCCTTTTAGTGCATGTTCAACAAAAATTCTTGATTATACTGATTTTGTTGAACCGTTAATAAGTTACATATATCTCCTTAAAATTCTTTTTTAAAATACTTCTCTGTATAATGAATAAACTTTTTCACTATTTCTGGAAGAAAAGATTCATTTTTATAGATAAGATATAGTTCTCTGGCAAATTCCTTTTCCGGTAATTTATAAATCAATATTTTCCCCCGTTCATGCAATTCTTTTATCATCTCATACGACAGAATAGAAATTCCCATTCCTGCTTCTACACAATCTCTTAACATCTCTGCACTATCAAAGGTGGCAACGATATTTAAGTCCTCTTCCTTTATGCCAAAATACTCCAAACTCCCCAATGCCTCTTTCATAGTTCCGGAATACTGTCTTCTCGCCAAAAACGGAGACTCTAAAATCTTTCTTAAATCACTTTCTCCTGAACCACTCTCTCCTGCAAAAATCTTTTGATATTTCTTTGTATTCGGGGCAGCCAAAACCAGATGATCATTCACAAGAGGAATATACTTGCACTGTTTTTCTACCTTCGTTCCAACAAATCCAATATCGAGACTTCCCTCTTTTACCCGACGAATAATATCTAAACTATCCGCACTCGTCATTTCCACCTGCGTATTTACATTTTTCTTTAAAAATCCACTCAATACTGTAGGAACAAACCACTGTGCCGGAACAGAAGATGTCCCAATTCGAAGAAACTCACTTCCATTCCCCCCAACTTCCATTATTGCTTTCCGATGTAAAAGTAAAATGTCTACTGCATACTTATAAAGTTTTACCCCATCTTCTGTCAATTCAAAATTTCTTGCTGTACGTCGAATCAGCTTTTTCCCAAGCTCATGCTCTAAGGCTGACACATGTGTACTGACTGTAGATTGCGAGAGATGCATTTTCTTCGATGCTGCCAAAAAACCTTTACATTCTGCAACATTTGCAAAAATCTGCAATTGATGTATATCCATTTTCTCACTTTCCTTTCCGGTAAGTTTAAAATACTCTGGTCGAAAACACTCCAGAATAAATACATTTTACCATATCTATCGTTTTTATCAATAATCCTATCTACATTATCGAAATAATGAACTTTACTTTCTGTACAATATCTATTAAACTAATTTTAGAATAAATTACATTATGTTGGGAAAATCTACCCCAAATGTACTCGCAAAATCGGTTACAAAAGTAAATGTATGAAAAGTTCTGAATTACATTGAAGAGGAACCATAAAAGTATTTTTCAGTGGTAACAAACACATACATAAAAAGCACTGAGAGTACATCCCACATAAAAGGAGGTTGCCTATTATGGAAAAAGAAAAACTATTTTGCAAGGGAGGAGGATGTACCGCTAAACTTGGTGCCGGTATTTTAAGTCGTGTATTATCGAAGCTGCCGCAGGGAGCGGAAGATGAGAATCTTCTTGTCGGTTATGACAGTAAAGACGATGCCGCTGTGTATAAAGTTTCCGATGATATTGCTTTTGTACAAACCCTCGATTTCTTTCCACCGATGGTCGATGACCCTTACACATTTGGGAAAATCGCTGCGACGAATGCATTAAGTGATATTTACGCAATGGGCGGTGAAGTAAAGACCGCCTTAAATATTGTCTGTTTTCCTGAAAAAATGGATTTGAACATTTTAGGTGAAATTATGCGTGGTGGTGCTGAAAAGGTTATTGAAGCAGGGGGAATACTGGCAGGTGGCCATTCTATCGCTGATTCCGATGTAAAATATGGCTTATCGGTTACTGGTCTTGTGAATCCAAATAAAATCTATACGAATAATGGGGCAAAACCTGACGATGCACTAATTCTTACGAAGCGTCTTGGTGTCGGCATTATCTGTACAGCTAACCGAGTTGGCGAGGCCTCTTCTGAGGCAATGAAAGCCGTAACAGACTCCATGACAACCTTGAACAAGTACGCCGCAGAGTGTTGCAGGAATTTCGAAATTCATGCCTGCACAGATGTTACTGGTTTTAGTTTTCTAGGTCACCTTCATGAAATGATGGATGGACAACTTTCCTGTCATATTTATGCCGGACAGGTTCCTATTTTTGAAGAAGCATTGCAACATGCTGATGAATTTCTTTTAACCGCCGCTGGACAGAGAAACCGTAACTTTACTGGGCCATTTGTCCAGTTTAAAGATGTTTCATTTGCTATGGAAGAGATTCTTTTTGACCCACAGACATCCGGCGGTCTGCTCATTTCTCTTTCAAAAAATGACGCACCCGCTCTTCTCACAAAGTTAAAAGAGGCCGGATTACCAGCGGAAATCGTTGGAGAAGTTTTAGCAAAAACAGAACCGGAAATTTTAGTCACAAATTAAATAGACGTTACATATTTAGAATTCAAAAAAATACACAATCTACTCTGAGAATCTTTCTTACAAAATAAATACTAGAGGATTCATAGAATATATCAGATGTGCAGTAAAAGTATATCATTCATTGCATGATGCACATCTCTCAATAAGAATGCCAAGTCATTCTTTAAATATACAAAATGGAGGAACAATCATGATTAAAGTAAATGCAATAGGCGATGCCTGCCCAATTCCTGTAGTAAAAACCAAGAATGCTATTCGTGAATTACAAGGTGGAGGTAGCGTTGAGACACTTGTTGATAATGAAATTGCCGTACAGAACCTTACAAAGATGGCAAACCAAAAAGGATACGATGTACATTCTGAAAAAGTTGCCGATAATGAATTTAAAGTTACAATGACTATAAATGCAGAAGCTGCACAGATTGCCGCTAATAATGCTGTGGCAACAACAGAAGAAGAAAGCTGTCCGATTACTCCGTTAAATAAAAAAAATACGGTCGTAGTTATCCGCTCAAATCAGATGGGAAATGGCGAAGAAGAACTTGGAAAAGCTTTATTAAAAGGATTTATCTATGCCTTAAGCCAGCAAGATACTCTTCCTTCTACTATCCTTTTTTATAATAGTGGTGCATATATCACTTGCGAGGACTCTGCCTCTATTGAAGATTTAAAATCTTTAGAAGCCCAGGGTGTTGAAATCCTCACCTGCGGAACCTGTTTAAACTTTTATGGCATTGCAGATAAATTACAGGTTGGCGAAGTGACAAATATGTATGTGATTGCAGAAAAAATGACACAGGCCGACTTGATCGTGCAGCCTTAAATAAAGGAGTTTACCTATGCTTAGAAAGAAAAAGCCTGCATTCATCATCGCATTTGACGCAACCACACAGGCAATGGCAACCGATAAATTCTGTACAAAAAATGGTCTTCCCGGACGATTAATTCCTGTCCCACGCGAAATTACCGCCGGCTGTGGCTTTGCCTGGAAAGCTGCCCCAGAAGATGAAACTATTTTAATAGAAGCACTCACAAAAGAAGGCATCGAGTGGGCTTCTACACATATTTTAGAAATTTAATTTATTAGCATTTAAAAGAAAAAAATATTCAGGATACTTATTATGAACAAATATTTTATTGGTATTGATATTGGTTCTACCTGTGCGAAAACAGTTGTCATGAATCATGAAAAAGAGATTCTCCACCGTTTTTTACAGCCAACTGGCTGGAGCAGTGTAGATACTGCAAATCAAATACAAGAGCTACTTAGAGAAAAGGGCATTCTTCCCGAAGAATCCGTTGTTGTCGCAACCGGATATGGACGTGTATCCGTCCCTTACGCTACAAGATGCGTCACAGAAATTACCTGCCATGCAAAAGGAGCCTGCTATATTCATAAAAATGAAAATATGCTCCTCATTGACATCGGGGGACAGGATACGAAAATCATCCGCATTGAAAACGGTATGGTCACCGACTTCCTCATGAACGATAAATGTTCCGCCGGAACAGGCCGATTCCTTGAAGTTATGGCAAATACCCTCTCTCTCACACCTAAGAATCTATGTGAACTTGCCACCAAAGGTGGGGGAATCTCCATCAGTTCCATGTGTACTGTGTTTGCAGAATCTGAGGTAATTAGTTTAATCGGACGTGGAGAATCCAGAGAAAACATCGCTTTCGCTGTTATCGACTCCATTGTACAAAAAGTTGTATCACAGGCAGCGAGACTTATAAACGGACAGGAAGATTGTATCTGCCTTACTGGTGGACTATGCGATTACTCTTATCTTAAGAAATCGCTCGGAGAAGCTTTAAAAACAGATGTATTAACCGATACTGACGGTCGCTATGCAGGAGCAATTGGTGCAGCACTTTCTGCTACCACTATCTGAATTACAATCTATGAGAATCCAATCACAACCTGATTACAATTTACAATGAGGATATTATGATTTATTTTGATAACGCAGCTACCACACTGCATAAACCACACGAAGTTATTGAAGCAGTTGTACACGCCATGACAACTTCTGGCAATGCTTCACGCGGTACACATACTGGCTCTCTTGCCGCTTCCCGCACTGTTTACGAAACAAGAAAAAAGATTGCTGATTTTTTCCATTGCTCCAGGGCTGATCATGTGATTTTCACATCGAATTCTACTGAAGCATTAAACATCGCTATCTGCGGTACACTTGGAAAAGGGGACCATATCATATCGACAGATTTAGAACATAATTCTGTACTACGTCCCTTATATCATCTGGAAGAACAGGGAGCATCCCTTACTTTCCTTTCTGCCAATAAAAAGGGATGTATCGATTATGATGATTTTAAACGTTCTATAAAACCGAATACAAAAGCAATTGTCTGCACACATGCTTCCAATCTTACCGGAAATGTTTTAGATATTGAGAGAATTGGTCATATTGCGAAAGCACACAATCTTCTTTTTATTGTCGATGCTTCTCAAAGTGCAGGCTGTATAGAAATTAATATGGAAAATATGAATATTGATATTTTATGCTTTACCGGTCATAAGGGTCTACTCGGTCCACAGGGAACCGGGGGCTTATGCATCCATGAAGGTGTTGAAATTCGCCCATTTAAACGTGGCGGTTCCGGCATCCATTCTTATGACAAAGAGCAGCCACAGGCTTATCCTGCCCGGTTAGAAGCAGGAACTTTAAACAGCCACGGTATTGCCGGACTTTGTGCTGCGATTAATTACATTAATACTATTACTATTCCTGTCATTGCCAAAAAAGAACAAGAGCTATTATGGCATTTTTATAAGGGAATTTGCAATATTCCCGAAATACATATTTACGGAGATTTTGATACAAAAGAAAGAGCCGCTATTCTTTCTTTAAATATCGAAGGTTACGACTCTGGAACAGTATCTGATTTGCTGTCCCAGGAATACGATATTGCCACCCGCCCGGGCGCACATTGTGCCCCAAGAATGCATCAGGCACTTGGCACAACAGAAACGGGTGCTGTTCGTTTCAGCTTTTCCTCGTTTAATACAATGGAAGAAGTAGAAACTGCGATACAGGCACTAAAAGAGCTTGTAGAATAATAAGTTTAAAAAGCTATATTGACTGAATCTGTAAATGACTGTGCTATAGCTACTAAAAAAACTTATAAAACAACTTACAGAATACAATGTACTTTTAGAATTTCCTCTGTTTTTGTAAAGTTCATAGAAGCATATATATTGCCAAAATAGCTTTTCAAACAGACTTACTTCTAAAAGTACATTAAAATAAAAAAAGAGAGGTATTTTACTTATGTCAGATTATGTTTCTATGTGGAAAGATCTTGGAATGGATCTCGAAAATCACGATTTATTATGTCAGGTACTCCCTACTGCAGTAGGTGATGTTTTTCTCAGCCAGGAAAATCGCCCAAAAGCAATGGATTTCTGGGATTTAGTTATCTCTGAAGTACATGGTATCCGACCTGCTGAACTTATTAAGGAGCAGGAAAAAGGACGTAAAGTTTTCGGTACTTTCTGTGTCTATGTACCAGATGAAGTTGTTATCGCCGCAAACGGAATCGTAACAGGTCTTTGTGGTGGGTCTCAATTCTGGGTTCCAGATGGAGAAAAAGTACTTCCAAAAAGTACCTGTCCACTTGTAAAAGCTTCTGTGGGAGCAAGACTTGGAAGAACTTGTCCATTCTTTCGCATTGCAGATATGTATGTTGGTGAAACTACCTGTGATGCTAAGAAAAAGGCTTACGAAATTCTTGGAGAAGATGTTCCAATGCATATCATGGATGTCCCTCAGATGAAACGGACGAAAGATATCGTAAAATGGAAAGAAGAAATTGCCGACTTTGCAAAAGTTGTTGAAGAATTTACGGGTAATGCTATCACTCCAGAAAAACTTTCCGAAGCAATTCACATTGTAAATGAAAAACGTAAAGCAATGCAGCGTGTGTATGACTGTCGTAAATCAGAATGTCTCCCTATCTCCGGACGAGATGTTTTACTTATGACACAGATTTCTTTCTTTGACGATCCCGTTCGTTGTGCCGAAATGTGTAACCGCCTTGCAGACGAATTAGAACAGCGTATCAAAGATGGCGTATCTGTTGTCAAAGAAGGTACAAAACGTATCCTTGTAACCGGAACTCCTATGGCTGTTCCAAACTGGAAACTCCATAATATTATTGAAACAAGCGGGGGTGCTGTTGTCTGTGAAGAAATGTGTACCGGAACACGTTATTTCGAAAATCTCGTAGACGAAAGCGCGACAACTTTAGATGAACAATTCATGGCATTATCTGAGCGTTACATGAAAACAAATTGTGCTTGCTTCACACCAAATACCGGTCGTATTAATGACCTTTTACGTATGGTAAAAGAATATAAAATAGATGGTGTCATTGATTGCAGCTTGAAATTCTGCTGTCTCTACGATACTGAAAAATACTCCGTATCCCGCGCTTTAAAAGAAGCTGGTATACCTGTCTTAAGCTTAGAAACTGACTATGCAGATACAGATGCTGAACAGCTTCGTACTCGTATTGGTGCTTTCATCGAAATGCTCAATGATTAAAGGCGGATTAAAATATTATATCTTATTTGAAAACTATGAGCAGGGACTTGCCCTTCACGATGTCTTAGATTCCGATGACATTCCAAACCGAATTGCCCCGGCTCCCAGAGCCATTCAGGGTGAATTATCCTGCGGTATGTCCCTTCTCATAGAACCTGATCACATAGAACAAGTACGACTTTCCATTGAAAAGCACCAAGCAGAATACTATACCATCGTACCCCTCGAAGGACAGGTAAAACCAAAGAGAGATAAATATTGTTGAATTACTATTTTTCTAGATAACAGAAAAAGGGGATGTGGAAAAACTCGATTGAGTTTTTTCACATCCCCTAAATCTTACGCTTGAACACAAGTACCTTGCGGTACGATATATATACAAAAACTTATTACAACAATTTCCATTTGGCATTATCAACTTGCAGACTATAACCACAATAGGAACAACAACCGTTATTATCCGGAATATAGTTAGCCCCACAGCTTGGACATTCCTTTTCCATCACAATGGCCTGGCCTTTGGACTTGATTCGATTCGGATACCGAGATCGACAAAGCTTCCAGTTATGCTTTTCACTTTTCGTCACGATATGCTTATTATTTTGAAGAAAGGTCTGCTTTAACATCGCTTCCACAGAAATCGTCGTCTTGTCAGACGTATTTTCCACGCCTTTTAGCTTTATATTATCAACACTGTAAGAAAGCAGCTCTGGGGTAAGAAGTGTTTTGTACAACGCTTCATTGATATTACTTATCAACCAGCCTTCATCGTAACGAACAATCTCTTTCTCAAGATTCTCCAGCTCATCAATTTTCCTTGCTCTAATCCAAAGAAGACTCAAACTCAGTATAATTGTAAGTGTCATCGCAACACCAATTGCAATATACATATTCGTGATCAAATAAACACAAGGAAATGTCGGTAAAAACGAGAGTAAAATCGTTGCACTGGTATACTTTAGATTATCTATATTCGGATCTGGTGTCTGATAAATCATAAAATCTTCGATTTGCCAGTCATAGAAATTGCTCTGAATAAACCCTCCGCAATAAGGACAGTTTGTCTCATCACCTTTTAACTGTATCTGTGCCCCACAGCTTGGACAAAATATTTCCGAATACTTTGAGTAAAATCTCTGCTCCTTCTGCCTGTCTTTCCCTCCCACTTCATTGTGACGAATATGACGTGATTGCCGAAGCAATATCGACCCATGCGGATAAATAGATTCATGAATTACCTTACCACTGTCTCTATGTAAATATTTATCAGAAACAGCGGCTTCTACGATAACTTCCCTCCATTCACGTCCTGAATCACTCCAATGCCGGAAGTCTCTCTTTTTGGCATTCTCTTCTGATAACTTTACATTCGTAAAATGCAGCTGCCTTGATAAACCTCTTCCTTCAAGCAGCTTTACTTCATGCATTACTTTTTCCTGAAAAGTCCGATCCATTCTTACCGTACTCTTTTGCAAATTACCGGTTTGCATCAAAGTGAGCAGCTCCTCCAGAACATTCGATATCTTTTTCGGTACTTTCTCCGTTCGCAAAGACTTCGCTTCCGGTTGTGCCAATCTTTTTTTCACCACAAAATACCAGTTGCTGGGCAAAAATCGCTCAAAATTCCACTCCAGTATACGGCTTGCAACAATATACCCTAATGCACAAGCCCATACAAATGCAAAAACACTCGCCTCACTCCATGTAAGTTTCATCAAAAATCACCTCCTCATATATCCGTAGATTACTACAACAACACCCTTTTCACTCGATGCTCAATTCTTCTACTTCTTAGGCAAATACCTCATATCCGATACCGTATATACTGTAATAAATGCTTCTGGATCTTCCTGATTGATATACTTCATCAATTTCTGATATTCCCCTTTGTCTACAATGGTAATGATCTCATTTCTTTTTTCCATATTGTAAGCACCAATCGCTTCGTAAATAGTTGCCCCACTGTGCAGATCACGAAGAATAAACTGCCGCAATTCCTCTTCCTTTTTTGTAATGATACAGACCCGTCGTTTGATATTATGATCAAAAATAAAATGATCCAATACAATACCATTAAAATAAGTTCCCAATACACTGAGTACCACAGTCTTCTTATCATAAACCAGTGCCGCCGAAAGTGCCACACACATCCCTGACAAAGACATTGCTTTTCCCAGTTCCATATGAAGATATTTATTTATAATCTTAGCCACAATATCCAATCCCCCCGAAGAAGCATTCCGGTTGAATAAAATACTCAGACCCACACTCACTACCAGAATGTAGCAAAGAACATCTAACTCCTGACTATTCGTTATAGAACCGGTATTGGGAAAAATGTTCTCAAATATACCCAGAAACACCGGCAGCATAACACTCGTGTAAACTGTTTTAAGCCCGAACTCCTTTCCACAGGTAAAAAATCCAATAATTAATAAAACTACATTAAGAATCATCGTAATCGCTGATAATGGCAGCGGAACAAAATTCGAAAGAACAATACCCAGACCTGATATACTGCTAATCGACGTATGACTCGGAACCAGAAAAAAGTAAACAGCAACAGCTATAATAGCAATTGCGATGGTCAGAATATTTATTTCTATCAAAATAGACTTGTAATCTGTCTTCGTTTTCATATTATTTTTTTAATTTCCTCCTGTGTTAAAAACTGTTCCTACATAAATAAAAAGTATAATTGAGACGATACTTAAAAACATAATTTCCCTTCATTTATTTTTCTTGTTGAATTTTGGAACTGTCAATTCTCTATACATGGTATTAAATAATCCTGTTAGAAACTGCTTATTTTTAATAGCTCTTATATCTCTATTTGCGCTCAAATCCAAGATATCTTGTCCCTTGAAAATTTAATATTCCAGCATCTCCTTCTATTAGCATTCCATACTCAGAACCACTCATAGAGAATTCTATTCTGTCACCGCTGTCTACCTCGAAAGTTACATAATAGGAAGTGGATGAGGTAGTGCTATATCCATGAGAGCCACTCATGTCCCCATTATGATGGGAAACCTCTGTTCGTTTGGCAACTACCCTGGCTGATACATTGAGCCGTGGAGAGTGATTATTTTTATTCCATGTGGTAATACTTGTGATAATGCCGTATGCTAATATGATAAAAACACTACAGAATATTAGTGCGAAGGCGATGTTAAATAGCATATCAAATCCATCAAATAACATAGTGCTTCTCCTTTCAAATTTTGATTTGCCGCAGGCAGAGGAGACGTACCCCACGAGAAAGGATTAAATGTGAGCGTGAAAAATCCCACCAATACATCTCCTTCTCATATTTTCTCCTCTTAGAAATATGTGTTTTACAATAATTTTATCATACAGCAATTATAACTTCAAATAGGAATTTGCCGAGGTGAGTAAACAGACAGCCCCAGCAAATTCCTATTTTTCCACACAACAGAAAAACCCCAGAAACTAATGTTTCTGGGGCAAATCTTACGCTTGAACACAAGTACCTTGCGGTACGATATATATATAATCTAGTATTATTCAGTTACTAATTATATAAGTTCGTGATTACTCGATGATAGAAGCAACACGTCCTGATCCTACAGTACGTCCACCTTCACGATATCAGACCGGTGTATTGTGGTATACGAATAGTGATTTTTTATGTGATTTGTGTGGAAA
>NZ_CAKRCF010000060.1 GCF_934307085.1 uncultured Anaerobutyricum sp. | reverse complement strand
GAAGAACTAATTCCGGAAATGTCGCAGGGACAGCACTCGAATATTGGTACGCTTTTCTTTGCACTTGGATTTAGTTTAATGATGATTCTGGATGTGGCACTGGGATAAGCGGAGTAGAATGATTCTTATGAGAACATTGATTTATGGTGCAGGTGTAATGGGATCATTATTCAGATCTACAGGAATTTTTTGACAGTGTAAAAAGATGACTTCACCCAAAGGGAAGAGTGATCCTGCGAGATGTGACCAGTGACAATAAAGTATTGGTATGGCTGATGAATACACTGGAAATGCCTCTGGCAAATATATGTGGACATGGAGATGTCCGGGTTCCAACAAGAGATGTGGCATGAAGTGCTTCAGAAAAGTAGATTTAAAAGTAGAAAAATTTGAAAATCCGTAAAGGTATGAGGATGCATTGCGTTGTGAGAAAATCTATGGCACTGTGTTTGTTGAAAAGAGATAAATAGTGATATAATTATGACATGGATTCAAAAAGAAATGGAGTGGTACTAGTGCAGATATTTGTAGATGCAGATGCGTGTCCGGTAGTGGGGATTATCGAGACAATAGCAGAGAAATATAATATTCCAACCACATTGCTGTGTGATACGAATCATATTTTGTATTCGGATTATAGTGAAGTGATTGTAGTAGGGGCAGGAACCGATGCAGTAGATTATAAACTGATCAGTATCTGTCATAAGGGCGATATTGTCGTATCACAAGACTATGGTGTTGCTGCAATGGCACTGGGAAAAGGTGCTTATGCCATTCATCAATCTGGTAAATGGTACACAAATGACAATATTGATCAGATGCTCATGGAACGTCATTTGAATAAAAAAGCCAGAAGAAGTTTCCATAAGAATCATATCAAGGGACCAAAAAAACGAACAGAAGAAGATGATGAAAGGTTTGCACAGTCTTTTGAAAAAATGCTCATGATGGTACAGGAGAAATTTTAAATTCTATGGAAAAATAATAATATATTGGTAAGTATTTTTGAAAAAATGGTTGATGATTTAATTCTTATGCGTTAGGATATATACAGGATATGCCAATATTCCTATCATTGCAATGACGGCAAACACTTTTGAAGAAGACAGGGATAGAGCATTTAAAGCCGGAATGAATGGATATATAGCAAAGCCGCTTGATATCGCAGCTATGATGGAAACACTGAAGAAATTTTTAATGTAGCTATAATACTAAGTACTATAGCTAAAAAGGAGCAGGAAAATGAAAAAAACATGGAAAAAACTAATTGTATTCGGATTGACATTTTGTATGTTAACAGGGCTTACAGGCTGTGGTAACAGCAAAAATGTGACATCAGAAAGCACACAGAATGCAGCCAAAACGCAGGAATCTTCAGATACAATTAAGATTGCGACTAAACCAATGACAGAACAGTTTATTCTGGGAGAAATGTTAAAACTCGTTATTGAAGATAGCACCGATTATTCTGTAGAGCTTACAAAGGGCATTGGTGGCGGTACAAATAATATTATGCCAGCTATGGAATCCGGAGAGTTTGACCTATATCCAGAGTATACATCTTCTGGATATATTATGGTTTTGAAACATGATTCCGATGGTGTCAGTGATGATGAAATGTGGAAACAGTTACAAAAGGAATATAAAGAAAAATACGATATGTCATGGATTGGACAGTATGGATTTAATAATACATATGCACTCATCATAAGAGAAAAGGTTGCAAAAAAGTATAATCTGACAACAACTTCTCAACTGGCAAAGGTAGCTGATAAACTTGTATTTGGGGGCAATTCTGATTATATTGAGCGTAAAGATGGATTCCATCTTCTTTGTAATACCTATGGATTGAATTTTAAAGATGTAAAAGATATTGATATTGGTTTGAAATATGAGGCATTAAAAAAAGGGGATATTGATGTTTCTAATGGATTTACGACAGATGCACAGTTAAGTAATGATAATGTACGTGTATTAGAAGATGATAAACATTTACAAGTGAATTATTTTTGTTCGAATGTAGTAAGAAACGATACATTAAAGTCTCATCCAGGCTTAGAAGAAGCAATTATGAAGTTAGATAATTCTATTACAGATAAAGAAATGTCTTCTTTAAATTACAAAGTTGAAGTAGAAGGAAAAGAAGATGTGCAGGTAGCAAGAGATTATCTTGTAGAAAAGGGAATCATCAAAAAATAAACCTGTCACAATAAAACACAGTAAAAAACAGCAAGGGATAAACATAATGGAACTTTTAAAAGAAATTTTAAGTATTTATATAGAACGTAAAGGCTGGTTTTTGGAATTATTTGGACAGCATCTTAAAATAGCTGGTATTGCTATTTTACTTGCAGGTATACTGGGTTTATTTTTAGGCATACTTATCGCTGAAAAGGAAATTATGGCACCACTTATTTTAACACTGGCTAATATTTTTTATACTATTCCTTCTATATCTCTATTAGGAATTTTAATTCCATTTACCGGAATTGGAGATAAGACGGCAATCATAGCATTGACATTATATGGTCTTATGCCAATGATTCGAAATACTTACACGGGAATTCGGGGAGTTAGTCAGGAAATTATACAGGCTGCCCGGGGAATGGGAAGTACCAATATGCAGATTTTATGGCGGATTAAACTTCCGTTGGCGTTAGGTGTTATTCTTGCTGGTGTGAGAAATATGGTAGTTATGACTTTTTCTGTTACAGCGATTGCTGCTTTTATCGGGGCAGGAGGCCTTGGTGTTGCCATTTACAGAGGAATTACGATATATAATCCAGCACTTACTTTTGCAGGAAGTGTTTTGATTGCATTATTGGCCTTGATAGCTGATTTGCTGCTTGGAATAATTGAAAGTTATGTAAAGAAAAGAGGGGCTTAATCATGATTCGAATGGAACAAGTATCTTATAGTTATGGGAAAAAAGAAGTTCTTCATGATTTCAATCTTCATGTAAAGGAAGGAGAATTCCTCACAGTAATTGGTCGTTCTGGATGTGGAAAAACTACAATGTTAAAGCTCATTAATGCTCTTTTGGAACCAACTTTCGGAAAAGTTTATGTGCAGGGAAAGGATATTGCAGCAGTTGATCATATCGCACTGCGAAGAAGAATTGGATATGCTATCCAGAATAAAGGATTATTTCCACATATGAGTGTAGAAGCAAACATAGCCTATGTACTTTCTATCAGTGGACAAAAAAATAAAAAGAAAAATCATGAAAGAGTATTAGAACTTTTAAATCTCGTAGGATTAGAAGATACTTTATTAAAAGCAAAACCTTCAGAACTTTCCGGAGGACAGCAGCAGCGTGTAGGAATTGCCAGAGCGCTGGCTGCAAAACCGAAAATAATGTTAATGGACGAACCATTTGGTGCTTTAGATGAGATTACTCGGAAAATGATGCAAAAAGAATTATCTGCACTCCATAGAAAGTTAGGATTAACGATTGTTTTTATTACGCATGATATCCGGGAAGCAATGAAGTTAGGCAATCGAGTGTTAGTGATGGATGAGGGAAAGGCTGTACAGCTAGATACACCAGAAAAAATTTTGGCACAACCGGCAAATGCTTTTGTGCGGGAATTGATTAGTGATTAGGAATTTAAGAAATCAAATGAAAAATCCTCGGTAATTTAATACCGGGGATTTTGTTAAAGTAACATTTGTTCTTGACCTCATATATTGTAAAATAGTAAAATAAAACTAGAAATTTTACAGAGTAAAAGAGGTAAAATATTATGGAGCATACGAAATTAACAGAGCTTTTGAATAAGGTTTCACAGGGAGAAGTCAGCGTAGAAAAGGCAGCATTAGAATTAAAGACAGAACCTTTTGAGGACCTTGGGTTTGCCAAACTTGACCATCACAGAAAAATTCGACAGGGAGCTGCAGAAGTTATTTATGGTGCAGGTAAGACCCCAGAACAAATTTTAAAGATCACCGAAGCTTTCTGTAAAAAAAGCGACAATGCCGTTTTAATTACAAGAATGAGCCAAGAGGCCGCCGACCTTGTTGGTACAACTTTTTCTCTTAAATATGATGCACTGAGTAAGACAGGTATTGTCGGCGAATTTCCAGAAAAGGACGGTAACGGAAAAGTAGTCATTGCAACAGGTGGAACGAGTGACTTACCGGTAGCAGAAGAAGCAGCTTTAACAGCAGAAGTTCTAGGCAATGAAGTAGTAAGAATTTATGATGTTGGCGTAGCGGGAATTCATCGACTCTTAGCGTATTCTGAAGACTTAATGAGTGCGCAGGTTATCGTTGTCGTTGCTGGTATGGAAGGAGCACTTGCCAGTGTAGTTGGTGGCCTTGCGGACTGTCCAGTTATTGCCGTACCGACAAGCGTTGGTTATGGAGCATCCTTTGGCGGTTTATCAGCCCTTTTATCTATGCTTAATTCCTGTGCCAGTGGAGTTAGTGTTGTAAATATTGATAACGGTTTTGGTGCAGGATATATGGCAAGCATGATTAATCATGTAACTATGAAAGATACAGAGAATTTGGAGAACCATATACAACATTTAGAACATCATATACAGGGACATATGCATTAAAAATCCATTTATTTTCAGAAAAAAATTAATGAAAAGCTATTTTTTGATATTGATAAAAATAACTATAAAAAGAATATGAATCCCAAAAAGGAAAATATAGTATTATTATATATTGGGAATGGATAAAAAAGATAAGAACATAAAGGAGCTAGTAAGTAACAATGAGAACATTATATTTAGAATGTAATATGGGTGCAGCTGGAGACATGCTTATGGCAGCACTCACGGAATTAATGCCAGATAAAGATGCTTTCGTAAAAGAGTTAAACGATTTACAGATTCCACAGGTAAAGATTGAACGGACAACCATCGCAAAGTGCGGTATTATGGGAACCCATATGGTTGTAACTGTAAATGGTGAAGAAGAAAAAAGTGTAGATGTTCCTATACATACACATGCACACAATCACGTTCATGAAGAACACGAACATTCTCATGAGCAATATAATGAGGAACATTGCCACGAACATCATCACGACCATTCTGAAGAAGGTCATAGTCATGACTATGATGACGGAGCCTACGACCATACTTATGAACATGACCACCATCATGGAGAGCCTGATCATCATCACACTCATGAGCACATGCATAGTCACCATGAGCATACCCATGACCACAGCCATGAAGGACATACTCATACCCATGGTCACCACCATCATACCAGCATGAAAGATATTGAACGTATCATTGGACATCTGAATATACCAGAAAAGGTAAAAGAAGATGCCATCTCCGTATATAAGTTGATCGCTGACGCAGAAAGTCACGCACATGGTCGTCCGGTAGAAGAAGTACATTTCCATGAAGTTGGTGCAATGGATGCGGTAGCAGATATTGTAGGTGTTTGCCTGGCAATTTACAAACTTGCACCAGATCAGATTATCGCTTCTCCGGTTCATGTAGGATATGGACAGATTCACTGTGCACATGGTATCCTTCCAATTCCAGCTCCGGCAACAGCACATATTTTACAGGGAGTTCCTATTTATGGCGGAAGAATCGAAGGAGAACTTTGCACACCAACAGGTGCAGCACTTTTAAAATATTTTGTTCAATCTTTTGGTCAGATGCCAATGATGGCAGTAGAACAAACAGGTTATGGTATGGGAATGAAAGACTTTACTGATGCTAACTGTCTTCGTGCGATTATCGGAAATACTGTAGAAGAAGCGGAACAGACCAGCTGCTATGGTAGGGTACAGGAAATGGATTCTATCATAGAGCTTTGCTGTAATCTTGATGATATGACGCCAGAAAAGATTGGATTTGTCACAGAACTTCTCATGCAAGAAGGAGCTTTTGACGTATATACAACGAATATACAGATGAAAAAGAATCGTCCGGCTATAATGCTTACCTGTATGTGTGCTAAGGAGGATAGAGAGAAGTTTCTTACTTTAATCTTAAAGCATACGACAACACTTGGTGTCCGTGAATATACCTGTAAAAGATATGGTTTAAAAAGAGAAATCAAGGAAGTAGCAACTTCTTATGGAACTGTTCGTGTAAAAATAGCTTCCGGTTATGGTATCACAAAAGAAAAACCAGAGTATGAAGATATGGCACGAATTGCAAAAGAGAAGAATATTCCTCTCTCGGTGATTGAAAAAGAGGTTTATAAGAATTTAAAATAGGCATTTATTAATCTAAAGACAGAACTTTAGTCCAGCCCACTCTGGAGCATTTTTCAAACACGCTAGTTAGGGGGCTGGACTTTTTACGTTTTTATACTTACTTTATTTATCTAT
This sequence comes from uncultured Anaerobutyricum sp., assembly GCF_934307085.1. Lineage (GTDB taxonomy): Bacteria > Bacillota > Clostridia > Lachnospirales > Lachnospiraceae > Anaerobutyricum. The sequence continues at coordinate 6,758 of NZ_CAKRCF010000060.1, read as the reverse complement.
TTGAGAAAATTTAAAAATTTCTGACAATGCCAATATTGGACTTTTTTTCCTGACAAAAGCGGTTGAAATTACGATATTCCGTATCATAATCTAAACTAAAATGCAGAACGATCTTTTTATTTTATGATTGACAGAGTGTCAAAATAGCTGTAAAGTATATTTGTAATGAGAAAATATTTCATTTCAGACTAAATATTATGAGAAAGGGATTACGAACATGGAAAAATCAAAAGTTTATTTTACCGACTTTAGGGCAAAGTTAGGAGAGGGACTTCCACTCAAATTAAAGAGACTTCTGAAGAAGGCCGGAATCTCAGAAATTGATATGGAGAATAAATTTGTAGCAATTAAGATGCATTTTGGTGAACTTGGTAATGTAAGCTTTCTTCGTCCAAACTATGCCAAAGCAGTAGCAGATGTTGTAAAAGAATTAGGTGGCAAACCATTTTTAACAGATTGTAATACATTATATCCAGGAAGCCGTAAGAATGCTTTAGAGCATTTACAGTGTGCCTGGGAGAATGGATTTACGGCAATGACTGTGGGATGTCCTATTCTGATTGCAGATGGATTAAAGGGAACAGATGATATTGAAGTTCCAGTAGAAGGCGGAGAATACATAAAGAGTGCTAAAATCGGTCGTGCAATCATGGATGCAGATATTTTTATCAGTTTAAGTCATTTTAAAGGGCATGAGACGACTGGGTTTGGTGGTGCGATTAAGAACATTGGTATGGGATGCGGCTCTCGTGCTGGTAAGAAAGAGCAGCATACAAATGGTCAGCCAACGATTCATCATGATATGTGCCGAGGATGCCGTCGTTGTATGAGAGAATGTGCCAATAATGGTCTGGTCTTTGATGAAGAGACAAAGAAGATGCACATCGATGGGGTTAATTGTGTTGGCTGTGGAAGATGTATTGGTGCGTGTAATTTCGATGCCATTGAATTCGAAAACTGGGCAGCAACAAAGGATTTAAACTGTAGAATGGCAGAATATACAAAGGCCGTAGTAGATGGAAGACCAAACTTCCATATTTCTCTGGTAGTTGATGTGTCTCCAAACTGTGATTGTCATGCAGAGAATGATGCACCTATCTTACCGAATATCGGTATGTTTGCATCCTTTGACCCATTAGCATTAGACCAGGCTTGTGTAGATGCCTGTTTAAAGATGCAGCCACTGCCAAACAGCCAGCTTTCTGAAAATATGCATAAAGAAGGATTCTGTGATCATCATGATCATTTTGAAAATTCTACCCCGGAATCAGAATACAAAACATGCTTAGAACATGCTGAAAAGATTGGATTAGGAAGTAGAGACTATGAACTTATTGTGATGAAGTAGTAATTTTATCAATTTTAGCTTGCTTTTTTCTGACAATAAGAGTATATTAAATACAATTGAACAACAGGGGAGCTTGTAATACAGGCTGAGAGGAAGGTGTGACCTTCGACCCATTAACCTGATTTGGATAATGCCAACGTAGGGAAGCATAGGAGTTTTGTATAATTTACGGGAAGTTACCGAATCGGTGGCTTCCTGTTTTTTGTATAATTAATTTTATATAATTGAAAGTCACTTTCGCTCCTATTGTATGAAAGACCCTTCAGGCAGAATTCTTTCTTAGTCTACAGGAGGTGAAAGCGTGGTAAGAATCAATGGACAGGACTGTGAAAAAACAGGGATTTCTGTTTCAGACTATCTTGAACAGGAGAATTATAATGTGAAGCATATCGTTGTGGAATATAATCTGGAGATTATTCCAAAAGAACAGTATGCACAGACTATTTTAAAAGATGGGGATGAGGTAGAAATTGTAAGCTTTATGGGCGGTGGCTGTTAAGAAGTTTTATAGGCGATTTATAAGGTTACATAATTATGTAAAATAAATATGGTTATGTAGGAAATTTAATATTTTGCAAATTGGTATATCAGACTTGAGACAGCTGTATAAAAAGAAAACAATATAGCAGTATGGAAAATTAAAGTTTTATATTACTTAAATGCAAGAAGTATGCGAGAAAGAAGGGCGTTTTATTATGCAGACAGAAGATAAGTTAGTGATTGGTGGACATGAGTTTGATTCCCGTTTTATTTTAGGTTCTGGAAAGTATTCTATGAAACTGATTGAAGCGGCGGTAAAGGATGCCGGTGCACAGATTATTACGTTAGCAGTGCGCAGAGCCAATACAAAAGAGCATGAAAATATTTTAGATTATATTCCAAAGGGTGTCACTCTTTTACCAAACACTTCCGGAGCAAGAAATGCACAGGAGGCAGTAAGAATTGCACGTTTAGCCAAAGAGCTTGGCTGTGGCAACTTTGTAAAAGTAGAAATTATGCGTGATAGCAAATATCTTCTTCCAGATAACCAGGAAACGATTAAAGCAACGGAAATTCTTGCAAAAGAGGGATTTGTTGTTATGCCATATATGTATCCAGATTTAAATGCTGCCAGAGATTTAGTAAATGCAGGAGCTGCCTGTGTTATGCCGCTTGCCTCTCCGATTGGTTCGAATAAAGGTCTTGCGACAAAAGAATTTATCCAAATTTTAATTGACGAAATTGATCTTCCAATTATTGTAGATGCAGGAATTGGTAAGCCATCACAGGCTTGTGAGGCAATGGAGATGGGTGCAGCTGCAATTATGGCAAATACCGCATTGGCGACCGCTGGTGACCTTCCAATGATGGCTGCTGCATTCCGCCAGGCAATCGAGGCAGGAAGAAAGGCATATTTATCTGGTCTTGGACGTGTGCTTACAAGAGGCGCCTCTGCCTCTGATCCATTAACAGGATTTTTGCATTAAATAATAACTAGAGCATGCTATCTTATTGACATTTCGCCCAATAATTTGCCTGTTTTCATATCAAACAGTGTTATTTAGTCGAAAGTCAATGAGACAGCATACGGGTCGGTTTGTAACAATATAGGAAAAACAGCCCCACTAAAAGACAATTTAGGGATTTAAGTAATTACAAAAATCATTAAAATGCAAAAAGATTTCATGGAAAAGAGGTAGCACAATGGAAAATCAGTTTTTAATTGATTCAGAATATTTATCAACAGAAGCACTGGAGAAAAAACACCGTTTAGAAACAGATCCTTCTTCAAGAAAAAATCATATGGAATATATGCCGGGAATGGAGCAGATTACATCAGATGTTATGGAAAAAGTCATGAGTCAGATGAATTCTTATGATTATGAAAAATATACAGCCAAAGATGTAAAGGCGGCATTAGAACATCAAACTTGTTCTATCGAAGATTTTAAAGCATTATTATCTCCTGCTGCCGCACCATTTTTAGAGCAGATGGCGCAAAAAGCCAAAGTAGAAACAAGTAAGCACTTTGGAAATACCGTATATTTGTTCACTCCGCTTTATATTGCAAATTATTGTGAAAATTATTGCGTGTACTGTGGCTTTAACTGCTATAATCATATTAATCGTATGCAGCTAAACATGGAACAGATTGCTCATGAAATGAAAGTAATTGCTGATTCCGGTATGGAAGAGATTTTGATTCTTACTGGAGAGAGCAGGGCAAAAAGTAGTGTGGAATATATCGGAGAGGCCTGCAAACTTGCAAGAAAATATTTCCGTATGGTTGGTCTTGAGATTTATCCGGTCAATACAGATGAGTACCGTTATTTACATGAATGCGGAGCAGATTATGTCACTGTTTTTCAGGAAACTTATGATTCAGATAAATATGAGACATTACATCTGATGGGACACAAACGAGTATGGCCGTATCGTTTTGAGGCACAGGAACGTGCACTTATGGCAGGTATGCGAGGAGCTGGTTTTTCTGCACTTCTAGGCTTATCTGATTTCAGAAAAGATGCCTTGGCAAGTGCGCTTCATGTTTATTATCTTCAGAGAAAATACCCACAAGCCGAACTTTCTCTTTCCTGTCCAAGACTTCGCCCGATTATCAATAATGATAAAATCAATCCTTTAGATGTTGGTGAAAAACAGCTCTGTCAGGTATTATGCGCCTATCGAATTTTCCTTCCATTTGTCGGTATCACTGTTTCTTCAAGAGAAAGTGAAACATTTCGAAATGGTATCGTAAAAATCGCTGCAACAAAAGTCTCTGCTGGTGTATCTACAGGAATCGGTGACCACGAAAGCAAATACAACGGAAAGGAGGAAGACGGCGAGCAAGGCGATGAACAATTTGAGATTAATGACGGAAGAAGCTTCCAGAAAATGTATGAAGATATTTCAGAGGAAGGTCTGCAGCCTGTCTTAAATGATTATCTTTATGTATAATAAAAAAAATCAAAATTTGATAAATGATTCAAATTATTTAACGATAGAAAACATAGGTTGCCTAAATAAAAATTCTAAAAAAAAGGATACATATAGAACTGTTTTTCGAGAAGCGTCTGACTCTGATAAAACAGAAGATGGGTGTCATACTGCATTAAACCAATCAGATATTCTGTGTATTACAAGTCGAAAGCTTTGTAAAGAAGATTTTTTAACTAGAATCGAGACAATAGCAGCAGTTCATCCAAAAGCAATTGTGTTAAGGGAAAAAGATTTATCGGAAGAAGATTATACAATATTGGCAGAAAAAGTAATGCACATTTGCGAAGCATATGACGTACCATGTATTCTACATAGTTTTACAAAAACAGCAATGGTACTTAATATAAAAGCAATTCATATGCCCCTGCCTCTTCTTCGAAAAATGACATCACGAGAAAAAAGTCATTTTGAAATAATAGGTGCATCCTGTCATTCTTTAGAAGATGCAAAAGAAGCAGAAAGACTTGGGTGCACTTATATTACAGCCGGACATATCTTTCTTACCGATTGTAAAAAGGGATTACCAGGGAGAGGACTTCCATTTTTACGGAATATCTGTGAGAATATAGCCATTCCAGTATATGCTATTGGTGGGATTTCTGCACAAAATATAGATGCAGTAAGACAAACAGGAGTAGCAGGAGCTTGCATAATGAGCAGCTTTATGAAATGCAATAATGTAGCAGAAATAATATAAGATTCTATGTATATGCTATAAATTTTCTTTACGTTTGTTGTACATAAATTTATAATTTAATCAGCATGAAAAGAACGAATTGTTGAGAAAAAAGAACTTCTCATACTATGCCGAAAATTTACACTTTTTTATTCATTTCCCCGACAAAATACTATTTAATTGCATTTTACGACAAAAAATGTTAATATAAGCATGATAAAATATAAATTTTTCTATTATTTATGCAAGATTTTTTCATAAAAGATGCAATTTTCAATGGCTGAATAGTAGAAAATCATTAGGAGGTAACATGAGTAGAATGACAAAAAGTATGTCAGAAGAACTATTCAAAGTGGATGGAAAGACTTCCATAGGAGAAACCCTTCCACTTGCCCTGCAACATGTGGTGGCCATGATTGTAGGATGTGTTACACCAGCAATTATCGTAGCTGGTGTAGCCGGACTGTCAGAAGCGGATTCCGTTATTTTAATCCAGGCAGCCCTTACGATGTCAGCGATTACAACACTGATTCAGGTACTCCCTCTTGTTAGAACGGGGAAAATTGCAATCGGTTCCGGACTTCCGGTAATCATGGGTATCAGTTTTGCCTATGTACCAACGATGCAGGCGATTGCAGGAACTTTTGATATTGCAACGATATTAGGCGCACAGATTGTCGGTGGTATCGTGGCAGTTATCGTTGGTATCTTTATCAAGCAGATTCGTAAGTTCTTTCCACCGTTAATTACTGGTACCGTTGTATTTGCTATCGGACTTTCTCTTTATCCAACAGCGATTAATTACATGGCTGGTGGTGCTAGTAATGAAAGTTATGGTTCTTGGGAGAACTGGCTTGTAGCCATTATCACCCTTTGTATCGTAACGGCACTGAATCATTATGGAAAAGGAATCTGGAAGCTGGCTTCTATCTTAATTGGTATTATTGCAGGATATATGATTTCTTTATTCTTTGGAATGGTTGATTTTTCTGCTGTAATGAATGCATCTTGGTTTGCACTTCCAAAGCCAATGCACTTTGGAATCAAGTTTGAACCATCTTCTTGTGTTGCATTAGGCGTATTATTTGCGATTAACTCCATTCAGGCGATTGGAGACTTTTCTGCGACAACAACAGGTGGACTTGACCGTATGCCAACAGACGAAGAGTTAAATGGTGGTATCGTAGGATACGGATTAAGCAACATTGTCTGTGCTTTCTTTGGTGGACTACCAACCGCTACCTATAGCCAGAATGTAGGTATTGTAGGTTCTACCAAGGTTGTAGCAAAAAGAGTATTTGAAACTTCAGCGATTATTATTCTTGTCGCTGGACTGATTCCAAAGTTTTCCTCAGTGCTTACAACAATCCCATATTGTGTACTTGGTGGAGCGACCGTTTCCGTATTTGCATCTATCGCAATGACAGGAATCAAACTTATCACAACGGCACCGATGGATTTTAGAAACACAACGGTAGTCGGTTTATCCATCGCTCTTGGAATGGGTGTAACACAGGCAAATGCAGCGTTAGCTACTTTCCCTGCATGGGTGACAACGATTTTTGGAAAGTCACCAGTGGTATTAGCTACAATTACGGCGGTATTTTTAAATTTGGTATTGCCAAAGTCTGAGAATGCCTGATTTATAGAAATAAACAAACGAACAATAGAAAAGCAATCTGGTATGCTCCCTTTTAGGTAGACAGTTGAAAAAAATAAAACTGTTTATCTGAAAGGGGGCATTTTTTATGGATA
>NZ_CAKRCF010000059.1 GCF_934307085.1 uncultured Anaerobutyricum sp. | reverse complement strand
CCTCGAATCATCGGCAGCAAGAAGCTCCCAGACGGCACAATCAAAAAAGGTGTCGGCAACTTCATCCGTGACTGGAGTCTGGATGAATTTCCGCAGTTCCTTAATGTGTTGAAAGGCGATATGTCCTTAGTCGGAACCCGCCCGCCAACAGTAGACGAATGGGATAAATACGAACTTCATCACCGTGCCCGCCTCGCAACCAAGCCAGGACTTACCGGAATGTGGCAGGTAAGCGGACGAAGCAACATTACAGACTTCGAAGAAGTCGTAAAGCTCGATAAACAGTACATAAGCGAATGGACGATGGGGCTTGATATAAAGATTCTGTTTAAGACAGTACAGGTTGTGTTTAAAAAAGAAGGGTCGATGTAGGAGGACAAAAAATAAGAAGAGGGAATTATTAAGGAAAGAGATAGATAAAAAATATTGGTGTATTAAAATACGTCGGTAAATAGTTATAAAAACTTATGAGAGGAATATGGTGGAATGTCGAATAAGAAGAATCTCCTGATTTATGCTCATTACTATGTTCCAGATACTGCGTCAACGGGGCAGATTCTCCGTGAATTGGCGGAGGGTATGCTGGATAAATTCAATATCACGGTTATCTGTGTGGTGCCAAGTTACTTAGGAATTATCGAAGATAAATATAAGACACAGAAATATTACGAAGAAAAAATCAATGGCGTGAAGGTGCTGCGAATTCGTGTGCCGGAGTTTAGTAAAACCAATAAGAAAAGTCGTGTGAAGAACATTGTTTCTTATTTCTTTGGAGCAATGGCTGCAACCTTTAAGGTCGGTAAGATGGATTATGTGTTTTCAATTTCTCAGCCTCCGATTCTCGGTGGTCTGCTGGGCATTTGGGGCAAGTGGATAAAACGTGCCAAGTATATCTATAACATTCAAGATTTTAACCCGGAGCAGGTGCTGGCGATTGGCTATACCAAGAGCAAGCTTATCACAGATGCTATGATGTGGTTTGACAAGTTCAGCTGTAAACGCAGCAATCTTGTGATTACGGTCGGCCGTGATTTGGTGGAGACGGTGGAGAAGCGTTTTAAGGGTAAAAAAGTCCCTAAGACTGTTATGATTAATAATTGGATTGATGAGAATGAAATCTATCCGTTGGATGAGAATAACGAGAGAGTTTTGGCTTTCAAGAAGAAGTACGGTCTAGATGGCAAGTTCGTCATCATGTACTCCGGCAATATTGGTCTGTATTATGACCTTGAAAAGTTGATTGAAGTTGTAGAGCGGTTCAATCCTGGCACAAAGACTACCGATGGTCGAGAGGTTGTATTTGCTTTTGTTGGTGCTGGTTCTGTGCTGGACAAATTGGTGCTGTATGTAAAGCAGCATCACATGGATAATGTGACTTTTATTCCGTATCAGGATAAAGCTGACCTGATTTATAGCTTGAACGCCGGTGATGTTCATTGGTGTGTGAATGCGAAAGGCATCAAAGGCGTAAGTTGCCCATCGAAGGCATACGGAATAATGGCGGCCTCGAAGCCGATATTAGGGGTACTCGAATCGGGATCGGAAGTTCGTTACCTGATTGAAGATACACACGGTGGTCTTTGTTGTGAGCCGGGTGAGTATGACAAGGTTGAGGAAAACATTCGCTGGTTCATTGAGAACGCTGGAAATAGCGAGTTGAAGGCGATGGGGACCAGAGGCCGTGAGAATCTGGAGAAGAATCTTACTAGAAATGTGTCGGTGAGAAAGTATGTAGAAGCAATTTTGAAGCTGTAAAGGAGGCGAGAGGTATGAACAGTAACTGGTTTAAGCTGGTTATGAAGATGACGAAAGTTGAATATGGAAAGAACCTCTTGCTGAAGGGCGTACCGATCATCTTCAACAAAGGCGGTGCCAAGCTGAAGATTGGTGAAAATGTCACAATCAAAAGCAGCTTTTTAAGCAATTTGGTTGGTCTTTATAGCCGGACGATTATTGTCACCCGTGCTCCGGAAGCAGAAATTGAGATTGGCGATAACGTAGGAATTTCGGGAGCTACGATTTACGCCCGAAAGAAAATCACGATTGGAGAGAATACCTGCATTGGCGGAAACTGCAAGATTTTGGACAATGACTTTCATCCCATCGAGGCAGAGGCAAGAAACAAACTGCTGCGGGATGAAAACGGTGGTGACAGCAATCTGGTGCCGAGCCGAGAAATTAAGATCGGCAAGAATTGCTTCATCGGGTGCAATTCAATAATACTGAAAGGCACAGCGCTGGGGGATGGCTGCGTTGTCGGTGCCGGTGCTGTGGTTACTGGAAAGTTTAAGGATAATTGCGTGATCGTCGGAAACCCGGCAAGGGTTATCAAGAGGTTGGAGGGCGAAACATAATGAAGTATTGGCACTTATTACCTGTTTAGGTGTGGCATTCTTTCTGAAGTGTTTTGGATATAGACTAGAGGTTTCATATGAAAAGAACGGGCTAAAGGGCTTCTAGAGAAAACGTCTGCAGAATGTGTGTTTGTCGTTCTGGGTAGTGGAGCTAATAGGACTGCCTGCCATAGGTACTTTTTCCATTAAAGCCTATTTGTTGGATTTCTGCCTTTTGAAACCGGCAACAAGTTACGGTTGGTTCATGGCAATAACATAGCTAAATGTGGTTAAGAGCCTGCCTTACATTGTGTCTAATACAATGGTACTGTTGACCTGTTTGCCGATGGCGATAGGAATTATGGCATTTGGAAAATCATTCAATGGGATATTTGAAAATAAGATGTTGTCTGTGACTGGAATGATTTCGTATGAGATTTATCTGGTTCACACTTTTACATTAGGAATAATAAAACTATCAATAATAAGCGTTTTATATTTGTAGTAGTCACATATGTACTCGCTTATATCTTATATATATGGATGAGGAAAGTAAAAAATGACAGATTTAACAGTAGTTATACTAACAAAAAATGAAGAAAAGAATCTTCGGAAGTGTGTGGAGTCTTTTCGTGGAGTTGCCAAGAGATTTGTTATCATAGATAGCTTCAGTATAGATGGAACAGAAGCATTATGCAAGAAACTGAATTCGGAACTTCAGAAAATTGGTTCTGCGCTGGATTTCTACCAACACAAATGGATTTCCTATGCAAATCAGCTAAACTGGGGACTTCAGAATACTGGTATCGACACAGAATGGGCTATGCGCATGGATGCTGATGAAGAAATTATGGAAGACTTGGCAGCGGAAATTGACGAGAAGCTCCCAAATGTTAAGGAACCTGCGAATGGCATTATCCTTCGGCGTAGAGTTTATTTTATGGGCCGCTGGATTAAGCATGGTGGTCGTTATCCGGAACTGCTACTACGTATTTTCAGAATAGGTAAGGCTTCCTGTGAAATGAAAATCATGGATGAGCACATGATTCTATCAGAGGGAACAACTGTTGAGTTTAAGCATGATTTGATTGACAATAATCAGAAAGATTTGGAATGGTGGATAGCAAAACATAATTGGTACAGCAACCGAGAAGTTTTGGATCATCAGATGACACTTGAAAATGCGATGGATGAAAGTCTGGAACAGGATGGAACATCATCTGGACAGGCCAAGATGAAGAGAGTGATAAAAAACAGCGGCTATTATAGACTGCCAAAGTTTTTCCGGGCGCATCTGTATTTCATTTATCGGTATTACATTAAGCTGGGCTTCCTAGACGGGCCGGAAGGAAAGATATTCCATTTCTTGCAGGCATATTGGTATCGCTTCTTGGTGGATGCCAAGATTTATGAATGTGAGAAAAAGGGCACTAAGATGAAGCCACAGGGAGATTTGAAAGCATAAGAGGAGATATTAAACGATGAAAGTAAAGATATTGGCATTTGCGGATTTTCCATCGCCATATAGAGTAGAAGTATTTAAGGGACTTGCAAAAGAGTATGATATGTTTGTCGTTTTTGATAAGATGTCAGATCAGAATAGAAATGCTGCGTGGTTTTGCAAAGACACGGGTCTTAATTCAATATCTTTACTTAAAGAACCTGGTCGGATGCAATTTGAAGAAGAACTAAAGCAGATAAAAAAGTATGATTTAGTTTTGGCATATGATTACCATATAAAGAATGCAATTAGATTGGAACTTGCTTGTATTAAAAATAAAGTTCCATACATAATGAATTTGGACGGAGCATTTATTCGCAAGAACTTCATAAAGAATATCATAAAGAGATGTTTGGTTACACACGCAGCTGGATATTTTGCAAGTGGTAACCATGCGGCGGAGTATTTTAAATACTTTGGCGCAGATGAAAATAAAATCTATTACCATCCATTTACATCACTTCATGCGGATGAAATATTGAAAGAACCGCTTTCGGAAGCTGAAAAGGCTAAGTACAAAAAGAAACTTGGAGTAGACAAGCCCAAGATGGTTTTGACAATTGGTCAATTCATTCATCGAAAAGGATTTGATATACTTCTTGAGGCGTGGAATAAGGAACTGGATGAAAACTATTCTCTTGTTATAGTAGGTGGCGGTGAAGAAGAAAATCAGTACCAGCAGTATATTGCAGACCATAACTTGAAAAATGTCCAGTTAGTGGGGTTTAAGCAAAAAGAAGAAATATTTGAGTATTATAAAGCAGCAGACCTTTTTGTCCTTCCAACACGTGAAGATATTTGGGGACTCGTTATAAATGAGGCAATGGCAGTGGGGCTTCCGGTGGTATCGACGGATATGTGCGTAGCAGCTGCAGAATTAATCGAAGATGGCATAAATGGCTATATTGTTCCAGTAAACGCTAGCAAAGAATTGGCAGATGCAATGAAGAAAATGCTTAGAGCTGATGGAAAAGTTATTGGAGAAAACAATATCAAAAAAATAAGTAATTATACATATGAGAATGTGATTAAAAATCATATAAAATCAATTGAATTGGTATGTAAAAATAATACTGTATTATGATGGGAGAAAATATGACACCGAAATTTAGTATATTAATAGTGACATTAAATGCCGCTTCAGAGATAAAAAAAACCATACAGTCAGTGCAAGACCAGACATACTCTAATTATGAAGTTATTGTAAAGGATGGAAAATCAAAGGACGATACACTCTCTTATGTGCCTCAGGATGTACATTATAGGGTTTGTTCAAAAGAAGATAAAAGTGTTTATGATGGAATGAATCAAGCAATCAATATGGCAAAAGGTGACTATATTGTTTTTCTTAACGCTGGGGATATATTTTATGATAAAAGTGTATTAGAAAATGTAGCTGATTATATTGAGAATAATCATATAAAGAATAAATGCGTTCTATATGGAGACTATAGCCGAAAAGATAAACTTGTTCAGGTTCAAAAGAAAAAATTAGACAATTTCTATTTGTACAGAAGACCATTGTGTCATCAATCTATATTTTATAGTCGAGAGATTTTTAAAACGGGTATTCGATATGATATAAATTACAAAATAAGTGCTGACCATGATTTGACGCTTAAGCTTTGGAAAAATAAAGTACCATTTTATCATATGGGAGCAGTTATTTGTACTTACATGGGTGATGGTATTTCTGAAACAACAATTGGATTAAAAACTGCGAAACATGAAAAGGCCGAGATAGTAAAAAAATATTACTCGTCTAGGCAGAGAGCCATCTATAATTTTATAATTGCATGTAGTTTTAGTCCGGTTAGAGCATGGATGGTGTCAAATAGGTCCCCTGAGTTTGTTAGAAATGGATATCGAAAGATTAGAAATGCTTTGACTAAATAAGGAGGGTGAATCCATGTATTATATATATCCTAAATTATCAGAAAAAGACTGTTTGGTATTTCGCTTGGGTGGTGCAGGCCTAGGTAATATATTGTTTACATATGCAAGGGCAGTTGTTTATACAAAGAAACATAAAAATGTTAAAATGATCTGGCCAACATGGTTCAGTTTGAAATTGGGTCCAGTTTTACGGCGTGAATCAGACAAAAGGTTTTATAATGATTTGTTTGTTAATAAATCTGAATATATTAGTGGATTTAAAAAAACTTGGTTTTTACTGATAAAAAAACATATTAAAGAACAAGAAATATCAAAAAATCAAGAAGTTGACGATTGTATAGTTGAATTTGAGGGGTTTGAAAATTGTTTTGAGGAAATAATTAATGATAGCAATATAGTATACGAAGATATTGTTAGAAATTTAAACCCGAAATACAAAGTAGCACTTTCATTTGATGGAAAAAATTCTATTTGCATGCATGTACGCTTGGGAGATTTCGCAAGGGTGTCATGGGAAGAAGTAAAAAGCGGAAAACATTGTAGTGCAATTCCGATAGAATGGTATGTATGTATGGGAACGGCACTCAGACAGATTATAGGAGAAAAGACAAAAATATATGTTTTTTCTGATGGAACAGACGAAGAATTGAAACCATTATTAGAGTTAGAAAATGTTGAAAGAATTACATTCGGGTCAGCAATTGCAGATATATTGGCTTTGGCTAATTCAGGAATTTTTGTTGCTTCGGGATCTTCTTTTTCGATGTGGGCAAGGTATTTAGGAAGAATGACAACAGTAATGTTTCCTAATCAAGTAAAGCAAAAAATTTTACAAGCATATGATCAAGGAAAAGAAATTGTGGCATTTGATAGAATGTCTTTGGAAGATGCCCAATTTATTAAAAAATATTGGAATCAAAAGGAATCTGGTAAATAGAGATGATTCTTAAGATTTGGAGTGATTGTTAATTGAAATACGGATATACTTATTTTTTTGAAAAAGATATGAATTCGATATTGATTTTATTCACAGTCGTGGCTTTTAGGAGGATTCATCAATGGAAAAAATAATGACAAGTTTTCTGTGGTGCTTATACAGATAATATGTGAAGAATGGGACGAGGGAGAGAATGGAAATGACAAAGAAAAAGGTACTTATTGCGTATGGTGGTATGGTTGTTGGAGGAAGTACAACAGCATTATTATCAATGCTTAAGGAATGGGATTTTGAAAAATATAATGTGGATTTGGTTTTATATGATAGAGGGTTTCCGTTTGAGAAAGATATTCCCCATCAAGTTCGGGTTCTTAATGGAAGAAGTAGTATTCCGAATGACTCTACAAAGAAATTAAAGAAGGGAATCCAATATGCATTGTCGCCATATTGGATAAAAAAAAGATGGTACACGCTTAAGTACAAAGATAGAAGGGCAGGTTTATATGCGATTGGGCAATTTAAGGTACAAAAACTTTCTCGTAGATTAAAAGAACGATACGATATAGCGATAGGCTATCTTGAAGACTGGTCAGATGAATTTGTTGCTTATAACGTTGAGGCAACTCAAAAGATAATGTGGATACATTTGGATTTTGCAAATGTACAATATATTAATAAATCGTTGACAGAAAGGTATTTGTCAAAGGCAGATAAGATAGTATGTGTTTCGGTGGAATGTTTGAAAAATTTTAATACGCTTTTTCCTGATTTATCATCAAGGAGTGTTTATTTGCCTAATATTAATTCGGCAGAATATATTAGGGAAAGGTCTTTAGAAAACCTTGATGATGATAATTTAAAACACATGAAGGAGTGTAAGAAGTTTAAAATCATTTCTGTGTGTAGATTATCAATTTATCATAAGGGAATAGATCGCATGATTTGGGCAGCTGCATCAATGAAAAAATCTGGATTAATTTTTGAATGGTATGTAATTGGTGATGGATTTGAACGATTAAAAATAGAAGAAATGATTAGAGATAATGATATTGAGGATTGTTTTTTCTTACTCGGAACAAAAATGAATCCGTATCCCTTTATAAAACAGGCAGATGTATTCTGTCTTCCGTCTCGTTATGAAGGAAAACCAATAGTAGTCACAGAAACAATGATGTTAGGGATTCCTCCAATAGTTACAGAATATGCGTCTGCAAAGGAGCAAATAGAAAATAATGTGGATGGAATTATTGTGTCGAATTCTGATGACACGATTGCAGGTGCATTAAAGTATGCTTACAACAATAAAGAAAATGTAAAAGCTTTGAAAAAACAATTAAGGTTAAGAGATTACTCTAATAAAGAAGATATTGAGAAAGTTTATGAGCTTTTTAATGATTAAGAGTTAGATTATGCTTAATTAGCATAAAATAAATGAAAGATATGGTGATGAACTTGAAATATATGGAGTTAATCAAAAAAGTGATATGTAGGATTAAGAATGAGATTATTAAATGGAAGCATCAAATTTGTAAGAGGATTTTAATTGGAAAAGCACCAACTTTTGATGGAAAAATGAAAATAGCGGTTGAACCATTTTCTAATATTGTTATTGGTGATCGGTTGCATATCAGAGGACCATTTTATTTGAAAGCCTTGTTGGGTGGGAAGATTGAAATAGGGGATGAGTGTTTTTTTAATCATAATTGTTCTATTACATGTATAAATAAGGTGAAGATTGGCTCACACTGCAAATTTGGTAATAATTTAGTGATTGTGGATCACGACCATAATTTTAAACATCAAACCAAAGAAGAATATATTTTTGATTCTATTCAAATTGGAAATAATGTATGGATTGGTGCTAATGTTACAATACTAAAAGGAATTTCTATCGGAGATAATTGCGTAATAGCAGCGGGATCTATTGTGCGAAAAAGTATCCCTATGAACACAGTTTTGTATCAGGAGAGGAAAGATATTATAAAGTCTATATAGAAGTCGCTTACAAAATTTTGGTAGATGTTTTAGTAAATATAATTTGAAAAATATAAATTGTGAGAAAGAGGTGTTTGCATGAATGCTATGATTTCAATAATTATTCCAGTCTATAATGTGGAATTGTATTTAAAAATGTGCCTTGATTCCATTTGTACTCAGACATATAGTAATTTTGAAGCTATTTTAGTTGATGATGGGTCTACTGACTCATGTGGAAAAATTTGTGATGAATATTCTAAGAAGGATAATAGATTTAAAGTAATTCATAAAAAAAATGGGGGATTAATGTCTGCCTGGAAAAAAGGTTTGGAATATGCAAAAGCAGATCTTGTTATGTTTGTGGATAGCGATGATTGGGTGGAAAAAAATATATTGGAGATTTTTTATAATGAGTATTTGAAATCGAAAGCGGATATTATTTGTTGTTCATTTTTGCACTCATTCAGGGATAAAGAGATATCTGATGATCATACAGTAAAACCTGGTTTTTATAATAGAAAGAGAATAGAAAAAGAAATTTTTCCTGTGCTTATAAATGATGGAAAGCCATTAAGTAGAGGAATTCGAATTTGTCGCTGGGCAAAGCTAATAAATAAGGAATTATTAATAAATAATCTATTTTGGACAAATGATCAAATTACTATAGGCGAAGATCTTAACATTATGTTTCCTATTATGCTAAAGGCAAATTCTATAGATGTTTTATCTGAACAATATCTATATCATTATAGAGCAAATGATGCATCTATTATGAAAAAAGTGTCACCAGAAATGTTTGGAAAGGTTGAATTGCTTTATATAAAAGAAATGGAAATCGCAGAATTTTATAAGGAAACATATGATTTTTCACATCAGATAATGATGGATTTTTGTGATTTGAGTATTCACATTTTTATGAAAGAATATAAGCAGGATAACACATTCAAAAATTTTGATAAGGCAAAAAAATCAAAATATTACAGGGTTTTGAAAAGAAGATTAAATGTATCTAGATATAAAAAAAGTGAAAAAATTGTAGCTGTTGCATTTAAATCAAATAAAGTAGTTTCTTTCCTTTTAATACAATTATTAAAATTGTGGAATAGGAGGAACTTGTAAATGGGGTTGCTTATTAGTGCTTTAGGTTCAACAGGGGCATGGATTGTTATTTTATCGGAGATTTTAATTGTATTTTTTGCTTTTGTAGCTAAAAAAAAATATTTAAAATATTTGTTTCTTTTGTCTGTTATCCATTTGGCATGGCTAGCGTATCATTTTGAACCAGCTAATGGAAATGACTTATTATATCATTTTAGGATGATTGAATTTGCTCAAAATGCTGGTTGGGCGGGCTTGGTAGCACATTATCAATTTGCTTCTAACCCGGCGTTATACGTTATTTATTTTTTTATTAGTAAATTACCTTCGGTTCATTGGTTACCGGTAGTAGTAGTGCTTATTGTTTATGGAGTGGTGTTTTATATTGCATATGATTGCCAGATTGTGTTTCAAGCTTTTAACGAAGGGGGAGAAAAAATATATAGTGTAGGGGTAGTTATCGCTTATGTGGTTTTTACTATGCACTATACATATATAATTAGCGGTGTTAAAAATAATGTAGCTTTTGCCATATTTGTGTTGGCGACATATTTAGAACTGGTGAAAAAGAAAAAAAAGATATTATGTTGGGGGTTAATTATTATTGCACTTCTAATACATCCATCAGTTACATTACTTATAATTGTAAGACTTATTGCACGTTTGGTAAACAGATGGAATAATAGCTTATGGATTATTGTTTTGTTATTATTTCCAGCTATATTGTATCAGTTTTTGGGAAATGTACAGCAAACAAATTTTGAATTTATAAATAATACGCTTGGAAAAATGGTAATGTATATTTTTGAGGCAGAAGAAACGAATCTTAATTTTTATCCTATTCTTTGGCTACGCTTTTTGATGGCTGGTCTTTTAATATGGAAAAATGGTATGTGGGATAAACGTAAAGAAAAGGACGGAATAGTAGAATATAAAAATAATGGGATTTATTATTATGGACTACCAATGCAATATAGGCATGTTGTCACAGGCACTTGGATAATGACATTATCAATGTTTAATAAGTACATTATGTTCTATCGTTTGAATGAAGTGCTATGCTATTTATGTATTCCACTGGTTTATACCTGTTATTATCAAAGTCTGAGAAGAATACGTTTAGGCTTTTCTACAAAGACTGTTTTCAAAGTACTTGTAGTAGGTTCAGTAGTAGTACTGATTTTATACTGGTTAATAGGAGGGCTCGCTTCAGTGGCAAATTTTACTTGGTAAATGGAGGATTTAAATGAGTCGTACAAGAAATTCATTAATGAATATTGGTACAAATGTTATAGGTCAAATTTTGCAAATGTTACTGCAATTTGTTTCTAGAACAATATTTGTGCAGTTTTTGAGTGAAGAATACCTTGGAATCAATGGACTATTTGGGAACATACTTAATCTGCTATCGCTGACAGAACTTGGATTTGGAACGGCAATTATTTATAGTTTATACAAACCAATTGCTGAGAATGATGAGAAGCATATTACGCAATTGATGAATATGTACAGACGAATTTATTCTGTTGTTGCATTTGCAATTCTTGGAATTGGACTTTTGCTTGTTCCTTTTTTAGATTATTTTATTGCTGGTGAAAGCACTATTCCTAATTTGAGACTGTTATATATTTTGTATTTGCTAAATACAGTGTTTTCATATTTTTTAATTTACAAAAGATCCTTAATAGAAGCAAATCAAAAACAGTACATATGTACAATTTATCAGAAATTTTTTTCTATTGTTCAAAATATAGTTCAAATAGTTGTGCTTTTTGCAACTCGTAACTATATTTTATATTTAGTAGTTATGATTTTTTGTAATATCATGACAAATATTTGCATTTCTAGAAAAGCTGATTGTATGTATCCATGGTTAAAACAAGGTGATAAATCGTTACCTGATAAAACGGAGAGAATAGCAATATATAAAAATACACTTGCTATGTCTATGCACAAGCTCGGTACAGTATGTGTAAATAGTACAGATAACATCCTTATGTCTGCCCTGGTGAGCCTTGGAAGTGTTGGGATATATTCCAACTATACGTTAATAACTGGAAACGTATCGTTGTTTGTGGGATTGATATATAATTCTCTGACAGCAAGTATTGGTAATTTGGGAGCAGATTGTGGAAAACAAAAATTATATGATACATACAGAACATTAAATTTCTGCTGTTTTATTATTACAAGTTTTTGTACGCTGTGTTTATTTAGTTTATTAAATCCATTTTTGACAGTTTGGCTTGGTGAAAAATATATTTTTAATATGAGTGTAGTGTCGATTATTACACTGAATTATTATCTGTCTGGTATGAGACAAATGACGTTAAAATTCAGAGATGCATTGGGGATATTTTGGTATGATAGGTATAAGGCAGTAGCGGAGGCGGTTATCAATCTTGTATGTTCTGTTGTTTTGACAAAAATATATGGAATTATTGGTATATTTATAGGAACAACGATATGTAATATATGTGTTAATTTATGGGTTGAACCGCATGTTTTATATAAGTATGGATTTCAGCAATCTAGTAAAGAATATTATTTGGAATACGGAAAATATACATTATTTACGCTAGGAATTGCAGCTGTTTTATATATGATGAACCAAATTCTGACGGGTGCTGGGGTGATATTGTTTTGTGGACGGGGAATTTTGACAGTTTTCATATATGTTATAGCATTTGTGAGTGTATTTTTAAGAAATGAACAGCTTAAGAATTTATTGTCAATATTACTGAGAATGATAAATAGAAAACGAAAAACAGAATAATGTGCAAATAATTTGTGGCTGTGTAAAGAAATTTTCTCAAGAATATAAAGAACAAAGGATGCGTAGAAGGTATACACATGCTAGCTGTTTGGACAATGCATATCGCTATAAGATAAGCAGCAGGCAGCACAGTGGTAATTTGAGGTAAAGATGTGCAAAAAACTATATAAAAAATAATGACGAGAAGGGCAGAAGAAGATGGGATAAAAACTATTCAACCTACAGTCATCTTATATAAGTTTTTGTGTAAGTGGTAGATAGTGCAGACTTAGATTTTACCTAAAATAGTCTTATGATTATTAAAGTCCAATCAGTTCAGTACTCAACTTTTAGGAATGGTTAAGAGGCATTTTCTATGAGTTCTATTAATACATTTGTTGCTATGGGCTATCGTTTGTAACAATGGATTCAGTTAATCAAAAAATACCAGAATCATCCTTCTGATATGATGATAGAATAATGGTGTGATATCAAAGGCATCTTGAAATTAAACTAGTATTAGCATTTCCGACATATCCTCAAAGCTTGTCTGGAACATATCCCGGAAGAGTCTCTTCTATGTCAGCAGGTTGTTGAAGTTTCTAAAAGCATTATGTAACTATCAGAAAGTGATTCGGGCATCTCAATGGAGATAAATAGCTATATCATTCGTATTCATGGACATATTTCGGAAGCTTTACTGAAAAAGACAGGATGTGTACTCTTTTATGTTAAATGATACGACCTGTTTTAAAAAGGCATTTATTGTAACGGGATATACAATCTGCGTTCAGGGATTGACCGTCTGGCAGATACTATACGCTCTCATCTTGGGGAAAATGGAATTGAAGCAGATGCCTTATATTCTTTTCTGTGGGCGGAGAACAGATCGTATTAAAGGTCTGGTATAAAAAGGAGGTTTTTGCAAAGCTTCAAGTCTTGTAGGTTATATCCTAGAAAAGTAAATCAATTCTGTATAGCAGATTTCATTTTAAAGAACACTTTAAAAATATGGATGGGGGAAAAGATGCTATTGCCATGAAGTTTGTTATTCTCATGTATATCTATTTTTATCTGTTTAAAATAGGAGATGTGTGAGGGCATTATTTTGAAATTACCTACTTCCTACAATATTATATTTAATTATATATTGTAAGCCAGATAAATTTAAAAAAGTAGCAGAATTAGCGAAGAGTAGATAAGATAAATGATATTACGTAACATTTGGAAGTCTATTTTTTACAATTAATTTAGAAAAAAAACAAAATAATGAAAGGAGCATTCCTGTAATTCATTAAAAGCCCAATTGAATAAAAAAGAACCTCAAGGTATGATTGAGTTGCATCTTGGCGGATGTAAACAAAACAATCAGACACCGGAGGTTCCAAATGAATTATACACAGAATGAAAAGATTGAGCAAGTAACAGATTCAACAATAGTTGTCGGAGTTGATATCGGAAGCCAGATACATTATGCAAGAGCTTTTGACAACAGAGGGCGCGAACTTACAAAGCGGGTGTTTTCTTTTCATAATGATCTTGAAGGATTTAATTCTTTCAATCTTTGGGCTGAGACACTTAAGTCGGAGAATAAAAAGACCGCAGTTCTGATCGGCTGTGAGCCAACAGGTCATTACTGGTTTGCGTTTGCAAAGTATGTAAAGGATCATCAGAAAAGATTAGTAATGGTCAATCCATTCTCAGTTAAGAAGATCAAGGAACTTGATGATAATAGTCCAAAGAAAACGGATTCAAAAGATCCGAAAACAATCGCAAAACTGGTTGTGGATGGCAGATATTCAATACCATACGTGCCAGAAGGCATTTATGCCGAAATAAGAGACCTGGTATACAGCCGTGACAGGATCATGAAGCAGCATAACATATCTGCAAACAGGATCCAGAGATGGCTGGCAATACATTTCCCGGAGTATCTGGGGTTATATACAAGATTTGATGCAGCAAGTGGCTTGGCAGTGCTTGAAAAAGCACCAACGCCAAAAGATGTGATCGCGCTTGGAATAAATGGGATCCGAAAGATCTGGCATGATAAAAAGATGCGTGGCAGAGGAGTTACTGAAGATAGGGCAAAGACCCTG
>NZ_CAKRCF010000058.1 GCF_934307085.1 uncultured Anaerobutyricum sp. | reverse complement strand
CAGGGATTCATCCGTGCAATGTGGTGTGGTGAAAAAGAATGTGAAGAAGCCATCAAAGATGAGAATGGTGCAACAACACGTTGTATTCCATTTGTACAGGCTAAGCACTCTGATGTATGCGTACATTGTGGAAAACCAGCAAAATGTGAGGTTTACTTCGGAAAGGCTTACTAGATAGAAATTTGGTGAGCTGGTAATAGACGCTGCCAGAGTTGGAATGGTGGATTGATAGAAGAATTATTGAGAAGAAGCACTAAAAATTTATTCCATTTTGTTTCGTTGTGCTAAACACCCCATTTTGCCCAATAAAACAGAACCTTCGCAGGAACGAATGCGAAGGTTCTATGGTCAAAATTCCGCAGCACAAAGGCACAAAATGGGATAAATTTTTAGTGCTTCTTTTTCGTATTCTTTGTGCAATCCGAATACAAACCTCTCAGTAGCGGCATCGGGTTCGGCTCCACAAATTACTGTTTTATATTTTAAGGATAAGGAGCAGTATTATGGAAGTAAAGGTATTTCATAGATATGAAGATTTTTGTTTAGAGAAGTTTGAAAATACTGATGAATGGTATTATGGTATTTATCCAACGTGGATATCTAATATGGAAGTGGCAGAGGAATGTGAAAAAGGAAGGGAATATGTAGGAAGTAAGATTTGCTTTTTTGATAAAACTGGAAAGACATATGAACCGATGGAACAGCGTGGATTATGACTGAATGATAACTTGTAGGGTTGAATAAGACGGATGAAGCATTATATATATTTCCACTACAGGGGTTCTATTTACTGGTAGCTCTGTAAGTTGGTTGAAAGATTTAGAGAGTTATAGTATGATTTGAAATTATAAGGAGAAAATCTAATGAAAAAATATCTAAATATGATTTTTACAATAATTCTAGTTATACTCTGTATAGTGTTATGTGTTTTGCGAATACAGGCAGGGACATTTCTGACCACAGATACAGTAATAAAATTTGTGATTATATTTATAGCGTATGGCTTGGGAATGGCATATAAGAGAAAATTCTGATTAAACAAAATCGCTGCGTCGTAGCTTTCGCAAGCCATCGCGCAGCGAATTTTGTTTAATCAGAATTTAATTACTTAAACAGTGGAGCCAAAGCGGCAGCTAATTCATCTTTTGTTGCCTGAGCTTCTGCAAGATCCTTTCCAAGTGTAGTAAAGTATGTTTTAATCTTAGGTTCTGTGCCGGATGGACGAACGACAACAGTTGCACCATTATCAAGACCATATGTAAGTACATTAGCAGATGGAAGACCAGTAGCTTCTGTGTTCTTGTAATCTGTTACACTGACAACCTTCTTATCTCCGATAGATGCAGGTGGGTTATCGCGAAGTCCCTGCATAATTCCAGACATCTTGTCCATACCTGTAAGACCAGGGAATTCAAAGCTGTCTACAACGTTTAAGTAACGTCCATATTCAGCATAGATTTCTTCGAGTCTTTCTTTGATGGAACTTCCGATACTTCTGTAGTAAGCAGCCATCTCACAGATGAGCATGGAGCTGATAACAGCATCTTTATCACGAACATAAGGACCTGCTAAGTAGCCGTAGCTCTCTTCAAAACCGAAGATGAAGCGGTCTACTTCTCCAGCAGCCTCTAAGGAAGCAATCTGATCACCAATCCACTTAAATCCTGTAAGTACGCTTCTCATCTCTACACCGTAGTGAGTAGCAACAGCGTCTGCAAGTGGTGTAGAAACGATAGATTTTACTGCAACAGCCTTCTCAGGAAGTGTGCCTAATTCTTTGCGTCCTGCACAGATATAGTCAAGAAGCAGAACACCCATCTCATTACCTGTTACAAGTTCATAAGAACCGTCTGGGCACTTCATAGCGATACCAACACGGTCTGCATCAGGGTCAGTAGCGAGCATAAGATCTGCACCAGATTTTTTTGCAAGGTCAAGACCGAGCTTTAATGCTTCAAAGATTTCTGGGTTAGGATAGCTACATGTTGTGAAGTATCCGTTAGGATATTCCTGTTCAGGAACGATTGTAATATCTGTGATACCGATGTCATTCAATACCCTTGTTACAGGAACAAGACCAGAACCATTCAGTGGGCTATATACTAATTTAAGACCAGCAGTCTTACAAAGGCCTGGACGAACCTGGCGTGCTTCAATAGCTTCATAGAATGCATTCTTACAATCATCTCCTACAAAACGGATGAGTCCCTGCTCAACACCTTCTGCGAAAGAAATGTATTTTGCCCCGGTAAGAATATCAGTCTTCTGAATCTCATCGTATACAATAGCAGCTGCATCGTCAGTCATCTGGCATCCGTCCGGACCATAAGCCTTGTAACCATTATACTTAGCTGGGTTGTGGGATGCAGTAACCATGATACCTGCGTTACACTCATAGTAACGTGTGGCAAAAGAAAGTGCTGGAACAGGCATTAATGCGTCATAAATACGAACTTTAATTCCATTAGCGGCGAGAACGGCAGCAGCAGTCTTGGCAAAAACATCACTCTTAATACGGCTGTCATAGCTGATAGCAACAGTCTGGTTGCCACCCTGTGTTTTTACCCAGTTGGCGAGACCCTGTGTAGCCTGACGTACTACATAGATGTTCATACGATTTGTTCCAGCTCCGAGAACACCTCTAAGACCAGCAGTTCCGAACTTTAGTGCAACTGCAAAACGGTCTTTGATCTCGTCATCATTTCCATCGATGCCGGCAAGCTCAGGGTGAAGATCACTGTCCTCTAAGTCAGCAGCAAGCCAGCGTTTGTACTCGTCTAAATACATATTGTAACTCCTTCCAATGTTAAATGTTAGTGCTTTAAAAAGCCTGTTTTATGTATCTAATTTTACCATATCAGGTACTATTTATCAAGACGAAATTATGTATACTTTTGGAAAAGAACACGAATCATTACATTTCCTTTATTTTTCAGTTAAGAATAAGAGTATTATTGGAGAAATAAAAAAATAGTTCGCAAACATAAGCAGTTCTGTGTTATTATATACAATACGTGGCATTTGTGGTATCACAGGGGTCACAAATTAAAAAGAAAAGGAGAACCCTTCTTATTTAATAGTATAATAAAGTTTTATAAGGCAGACATTGAGAAGACAGAATAGTAGAAATAGCATATGATGTTATTTAGCTGGGAATCGATGAGACAGTACACGAAATAATCAGATATATACTTAGGAAGTTTATATAAGCAGTATCATTGTTAAGAATATTGCATGAAGTTAATTATACCACATAGTATATGTAAAGCATGCGGATCTTACAATAAAAAAGAAACCGTTTCTATTGTGAGACTGTTTGCGAAACAATCATAGACAGCAATTGTCTGTGTTTAATTTTATTTTAACTCTATTAATATAGAAGGTACAGAAATCATGTCAGAGAAAATTATTGCAGTTTCCGCAGGAAGAGAAATCACAGAAACAGAATTTAATGAATTTTTAAGCAAGCTTCCAGAACAGCAACAGGCCTATGTAGCAACAGAAGAAGGAAGAAAGCAGGCATTAACTCAGTATGCAAACTACTTCTTATTCGAAAAACTTGGATATGACAAAAAGTACGATCAGGACGAAGCATTCATCGCTACAATGGAAGCTGTTAAGAGAGAACTTTTAGGACAGTATGCTTTAACTCAGGAAATCAAAGACATTCAGGCAACAAAAGAAGAATGTGAAGCATATTACAATGAGCATAAAGAAATGTTTGTAAAAGAAGCAAAAGCTACAGCAAAACACATTCTTACAGAAACAGAAGAAGAAAGTAAGAAAGTATTAGAAGAAATCCAGAGCGGTGCAAAGACATTTGAAGATGCTGCAAAAGAATATTCTACATGTCCATCTAAAGCACAGGGTGGAAGCCTTGGAACATTTGGTCGCGGACAGATGGTAAAAGAATTTGATGAAGCTGTATTTACAGCAGAAGTAGGCAAGATTATCGGACCTGTAAAGACAGATTTTGGTTATCATTTAATTTGTGTAGATGAGCTTACAGGTGGAGAACAGTCTGAATTTGCAGAAGTATATCCACAGATTATGCAGCAGCTCACAACAGAGAAACAGAACAAAAAGTACATGGAAGTACGTGAATCCATGATTGAAAAATACGGACTTGAATTTAAATAAGATTTAATAAAATAATACAGGAAATCCCTTTCTGACAGGAATGAATCACCAGTCGTTATCCGATTATTGAGACTTTGTGAATTGTTGCCTGTGGATTAAGATGATAATAATAATAAGATTATTGCAAAATTATCTTTATTTTTTTTAGAACTAGGGTTATAATAGGTTCGTATAACTTAGGGCGATGCTACCATACATCGACAACTGCGCAAGCAGATATTTATATTTATGGAGGTTAATAATTATGGCATTAGTATCAGCAAAAGAGATGCTTCAGAAAGCAAAAGCAGGACATTATGCAGTAGGACAGTTCAATATCAACAACCTTGAGTGGACAAAGGCAATCCTGTTAACAGCAGAAGAATGTAAATCCCCAGTTATTTTAGGTGTATCCGAAGGTGCGGGCAAATACATGACAGGATACAAAACTGTTGTAGGTATGGTAAATGGAATGTTAGAAGAGTTAAACATCACAGTACCAGTAGCACTTCATCTTGACCACGGTTCATATGAAGGAGCTAAGAAGTGTATCGAAGCTGGATTCTCCAGCATCATGTTTGATGGTTCTCATCTTCCATTTGAAGAGAACGTTGAAAAGACAAAAGAATTAGTAGCAATCTGTAATGAAAAAGGAATGTCTATCGAAGCAGAAGTTGGTTCTATCGGTGGAGAAGAAGATGGCGTTGTAGGAATGGGTGAATGTGCAGATCCTAAAGAATGTAAAGCTATCGCTGATCTTGGTGTAACAATGTTAGCAGCAGGTATCGGTAACATCCACGGAAAATACCCAGAAAACTGGGCTGGATTACAGTTCGACGTATTAGATGACATCCAGAAATTAACAGGAGAAATGCCTCTCGTATTACACGGTGGTACAGGAATTCCAGAAGATATGATTAAGAAAGCTATCTCTCTTGGTGTTTCTAAGATTAACGTAAACACAGAGTGCCAGATTTCTTTCGCAGAAGCTACACGTAAATATATCGAAGCTGGTAAAGACTTAGAAGGTAAAGGATTTGACCCTCGTAAGTTATTAGCTCCTGGTGCAGAAGCAATCAAAGCTACTGTAAAAGAAAAGATGGAAATCTTCGGTTCTATCGGAAAAGCTGAATAATTAAATAGGAATTTTCTATAGACAAGGGATACACTCCCAAAGAAAGAAGAACCCCTATATTTGTGACTCTATCGCTGTGGGTTGAATGTTCGCTTCAAAGCTCGCATTCAATCCTCGCTCTAAGGCCACAAATATAGGGGTTCTTCTTTCTTTGGGAGCTGTTTTTTGCTGGGATGAAATTACTATTTACTATTTGGAGTGCTTTAAGATATCACTGCAATGAATACAGTAGTCTTCTGAGTTCTCCCCCTTTATCTCCCCAAAGACTATTTCATTCATTCCATGTGGAGCCAAAACACAGAAAAAAGAAATAATGCCCTATCCCAGATGCGGCTTCGGAGCGGGTTTAAGATGCGGATGAGCATCTTAAACACAGCGACTACAGAGCAGATGGGATAGGGCATTATTTCTTTTTTCGTCTGTTTTTTTCAATTCAATTAGTTCAGCCGATCATATATTTTAGTTTCCTCATAGATCCAATCTGCCAGTTCATTATTATAATCTCCCGGCAGGCATCGCCATGTCCAGTTTCCGCCCAGTGTAGAAGGTGTATTCATCCTGCCTTCCACTCCAAGTCCAAGAAAATCCTGCATCTGCATAATCGCAGTGTCAGCAACACTCGCCCAGGCACAACGCATCATACCAATATGATAACCTTCTTCTTTTGTAAGACGGAGGTAACGAATGGCATTGTTTTGGAATTCTTCCGGAGCGGTTTCAAACCAGCCAAGAATGGTATCATTATCATGTGTTCCAGTGTATACAACGCAATTATTTGGATAACAGTGTGGAAGATAACCAGAACCAGTATCTCTGCTGTCAAAGGCAAATTCGAGGACTTTCATTCCTGGAAATCCAGTAGCTGCTAAAAGCTGTTTTACGGAGTCTGTTAAGAATCCGAGATCTTCTGCAATGATAGGCAGTTTGCCAAGTTTGTTCTCGATCGTAGTGAATAAATCCATGCCAGGACCTGGCTTCCAATGTCCATTTTTGGCAGTGGAATCACCGTATGGAATGGCATAGTATTCATCAAATCCGCGGAAGTGGTCGATGCGGATTACATCGTAGATTTTTGACTGGTAAGCAATGCGGTTTACCCACCATTGGTACCCGGTTTCTTTCATGTAGTCCCAGTTGAAAAGAGGGTTACCCCAAAGCTGACCGTCAGCGGAGAATCCGTCGGGTGGGCATCCGGCAACTTCGATTGGACAAAGGTTCTCATCAAGCTGGAATTCTTCCGGGTGTGCCCAAACATCGGCACTGTCGTAAGAAACATAAATAGGCAGATCGCCAATAATTTTTATATTATTTTCTTCTGCATGTGCTTTTAACTTGTCCCATTGATAGAAAAATAAAAACTGTACCTTTTTCCAGAACAGGATTTCATCGGTAAGTTCCTGGTGGATGGCTTCCAGAGAATCTTTTTCTCTTTTCTGGAGAGTTTCCGGCCACTCTTGCCAGGATTGACCGCCATAGTAATCTTTAATCGACATATACAATGCATAATCATCTAACCAGAATTTTTGCTCTTTACAGAATTTTTGAAATTGTTCGGAAAGTACTCCGGCTATACGGGAGCAGGCTGTTTTTAAGACAGTAAATTTATGACCGTAAAGCAGACCGTAATCTACTGCTGTCGGCTGATTGCCCCAGGAGAGAGAAGCGTATTCTTCTTCTTGTAACAGCCCTTCTTCTTTTAAATCATCAAAGTCAATCATATATGGATTGCCGGCATAGGAGGAGAAAGACTGATAAGGAGAATCCCCATATCCTGTTGGACATATCGGAAGTATCTGCCAGTATGTCTGTCCGGCACGATGTAAAAATTGTATAAAATCACGCGCGCACTGTCCAAGTGTTCCAACCCCGTAAGGAGAAGGAAGGGAAGTGATCGGCATTAGTATTCCTGCGGTTCTCATAAGAGACCTCCTGTTTTTTCTATTTTAATTCTTCAATTCTTTAATTATTTAATTCCATGACACTTTCACCTTCAATTAAATGAAATGGTGTTGTTTTATGTGTTGCATGATAAGGATAATTAATTCGCTGCAGCATCAGGTCCACTCCCTTTTTAGCGAGCTGTGTTGTGTCCTGCTGCACAGTTGTAAGGCGGGGTACGCAGTATTTGGAAAGTGCGATACCATCATATCCAACGATGGAAATGTCTTGTGGTACTCTTTTTCCCATGTCATAGATTGCGCGCATTGTTCCAAGGGCAATTAAATCACTCATTGCAAAAATGGCGGTGATAGCAGTATTACGGTTTAGAAGCCGCATGGCTGCCTGGTAGCCTTCTTCCATGGAGAAACGGCACGATTCATACTGAAGCCGCTGGTTGAAGGAAAGCTTACTGTTTTTAAAGCCCCATTTTGCACCGGTAAATCTTCGAAAGCTAATTTCAGTTTCCGTCAGGTTACCACCGATAACACCAATAGATGTATGTCCTTTTTTTGCCAGATATTCGATGACTGCCTGTGCGGCCTGTTCATCACAGGTTGTTAAAGAAGAAAGATTGTCAAAGTCCAGATCACTGCTGTTGTTGGTCAATAAAAGGCAGGGGATGTGGATGTGGGCAAAATCTTCTTTAAAATATTCTAAGTTACCGCCTAAGAAAACGATTCCCTTTGGATTGCGGTCGCGGCAAAGCTGAATTGCATAGTTTACTTCATTGGCATCTTCATCTATATAATAGGTGGAAACATTTTCTCCATTCTTTAAGAAGAGAGACTGCATCTGTTCTACAATGTCGGCAAATAGCAGGTTAGAAGTTCCTTTTACAATAAGAATCACAGAGGAACTGGACTGCATTTTCAGATGTCGGGCATTACTGTTTGGCTGGAAATTATTTTCTTCAATCACGCTCATTATTTTCTTTCTGGCCTTTTCGCTGACATCTGGGTGATTATTTAAAACCCGGGATACGGTTCCAATACCGTATCCCGATAAACGAGCAATATCTTTGATTGTCATACGCATTACCTTCCAAATAAATGATATGTAATATATTACCCTTTAACTGCTCCTGCCGCAACACCTTTAATAATATATTTCTGGCAACTTAAGTAGAATACAATAACAGGGATAACTGCCATGATCAGGCATGCCATGATGGCACCCATATCTACTCGTCCATAACTTCCCTTCATGTACTGGATAATGATGGAGATTGTTTTGTATTTCTTAATGTCAAGAATCAGATATGGAAGAAGGAAGTCGTTCCAGATCCACATTGCTTCAAGAATACCTACAGAAATATAAGTTGGTTTCATAATTGGAAGGACAACAGAGAAGAAAGTACGGATAGGATTACATCCATCGATCATAGCTGCTTCCTCGATTTCAACAGGGATAGACTTTACAAAGCCGCAGAACATAAATACGGCAAGTCCGGCACCAAATCCCAGATAAACAATAATGAGTCCCCATGGAGTATTTAATCCAAGTGTATCAGCAGTTCCTGATAAAGTGAACATAACCATCTGGAAAGGAATTACCATGGAAAATACGCATAAAAGGTAAATTAATTTTGTGATCTTGTTCTGTACGCGGGTAATGTACCATGCACACATGGAACAGCATACGAGGATAACGATAACAGAGAGAACGGTAATAAATACGGTCCAGCCTACTGCTTTGATAAAGTCATATTTTGTGATACTGGTTAAATAGTTCTCAAGACCTACATAACTTTTTTCATTTGGAAGTTTAAATGGCTCTAAACTGATGAATGCTTTCTTTTTAAAGGAGTTCATCAAAACGATTAAAATTGGTGAGACAAATAATATGGAAATAAGGGTAAAAAATATAGTTGCAAAAATACCACTTGTTTTATTTTTCATTATTGCTGTACCTCCTTGCTCTTAGTAGCATAAAGCTGAATCATACCGATAGCGACAACGATGATAAAGAAGATAACCGCTTTTGCCTGACCGACACCTTCATATCCGACACGACCGTAGAAGGTATCGTAAATATTCAGTGCCATCATTTCTGTCTGATGCATCGGTTCACCGCCTGTCAGGGACAGGTTCTGGTCAAAGAGTTTAAATGAGTTTGTAATTGTTAAAAATGTACAGATTGTAATAGAAGGCATCATGTTTGGAATCGTAACATGGATGAGACGCTGCCATTTATTTGCTCCGTCAATCATGGCAGCCTCATTTAAGGAGCCAGGGATTGCCTGAAGTCCGGCAATGTAAACAATCATCATGTAACCAATCTGCTGCCAGCATATTAAAATGACAAGACCCCAGAAACCAAGCTTTGCACTTAATTTCAGTGCCAGGTCAAATTTTTCAAAAATACCATCAAAGATTAACTGCCAGATATAACCGAGTACGATACCACCGATTAAGTTAGGCATAAAGAATATAGTACGGAAAATGTTTGTGCCTTTGATTTTCTGTGTCAATGCAAGTGCAATAGCAAAGGCAAGAACGTTGATTAAAACTAAAGTTACGACAGCAAAAACTGCTGTAAAGCCGAATGCATGAGTAAATGTATTGTCTTTAAATGCTTCTACATAATTAGATAAGCCCACGAAAGAGGCATCTCTGATTGTAGTAAATTTGCAAAATGATAAGTAAATACCTTCGATGAAAGGAACGATGAAGCCGATGATAAATGCTGCGAATGTAGGAAGTACAAAAATCGGCCAGTATTTTTTAATGGACTTTTCCATAATAGCAATAGCCTCCTTAAAAAATACAGGGAGGACGGTATGTCCACCCTGCATCTGAGATATGTTTATAAGTTTTTGTTTCGATTTGTATTTAAACGGTTTTACTGTTTTAAATAGAGGAGAGTTTAAATTTGTTATAAAAAGTTATTTTGTAGCGGCAGCGGCTTCTTTAGCCCATCCGTCAACAAATGCAGTCTGTACTAACTTCCAGTTTGCGTCTGTCTGGTCTGCTGCATAAGTAGTAAGTGCAGAACCTAAGTCGTTCTTCCACTGTTCAGATGGCATTGTAGAGAATGTCCAGTCTACAGGAGTATAACCTTTTTCCATGTAGTCGTTTGCGATGTTAACCAGTGGGTTTTCAGATTCTAAGTTGTTTTTGAAAGGAATAACGAATCCCATTCCATCTGCGCTGCACATCATCTTTGTACCTTCTTCAGAAGTTACGCACCAGTTCATGAAATCAAGTGTTGCCTGAATATCTTCTTTGCTTGCATTTTTATTTACACACCAATAATTCTCTGTACCAGTACAAAGTCCCTGTTTCTCTTCGCCAGGAGCACCAATATAAATAGGAAGCATTCCAAGATTATCATCTCCAACATCAGCGATATCACCATATGCCCATGTACCATTCTGATAGAATACAGCCTGCTCTGTTGTGAATTCAGCTACAGCGTCATCACCAGTTTTCTTACTTAACTGTTTTGCATCACATGTTCCATTGTTGATGTATAAATCCCAGATATTACGGTAGTTATCAAGATAAGTACCTTTGATTTCTTTTGTATCTGTGATTCCATCTTTCTGGTATTCATAATAAATAGGAAGGTTTGCAAGATGTGTTTTAAATCTCCAGTCAGAAGAACCGTCCATACCAGCGGAAGTAAATGCGGAGAATCCTAATTCATCTTTTCTCTTTGTGATATCTTCAGCAACTTTCTTTAAATCTGCGAAAGATTTGATATCATCCTGTGTGTAACCAGCTTTTTTAAGAAGTGCTTTGTTATAGATTAAACCGTAAGTTTCTGTACAGTAACCAACACCTGCGATTTCATCGCCGTTCTTTAATTCAAACTTATCACTTGTAAGTTCATTTAAAATATCAGAACCTGTTAAATCGTAGCAGTAGTCTTTCCATGAAGCAAGGCCTACAGGACCGTTAACCTGGAAAAGAGTAGGAGCTTCGGATTTACCCATCTCACTCTTTAAAGTAGTTTCGTACTGATTTGCTGCTGCTGTTACTACTGTAACCGGAACACCAGTTTCATCTGTGTATTCTTTTGCGAGTTCCTGCCACTGTTCATCTGCTTCTGGTTTGAAGTTAAGATAGTAAACAGAACCTTTGGATGAGTCCTTATCAGAAGATGCTTTCTTATCAGAACTTCCGCCGCCGCATCCGGTGAGCATGGAACAAGCCATGATTGTTGCTAAACCTGCTGCAAGTAATCGTTTCATTTTTCTCATAATAATGAATCCTCCTTCTTTAATGCCCTTGCGTGTTTTGTGCTTTGTGAATATGTAACTATGCTTCTGGAACCGTTTTCGGAAATGTTTCCAGTCAACTGATAAGCATATTATATAACGCATATGAGCAAAATTACAAGCATTTTTTGTCAAATACAAAAATTTTGTTAAATGTGATTGAAAAACATGATTAAAATTATGCACATTGAACAAAGACCTTGACTGCGAAATAAAATTTTTTTTAAAAGGGTATGGACAAACTAAAAAAAGTAGTGTATACTCAGCCTTAAATTACAGGGAAATCCTGTAAATTAAAATTTTTATTCCCCCCTGAACCGTCTCACTCCACTTTCTGAACGGTCAGGGCAAAGAAAAGGAGGATAACCGTCAGACTTGCGGTGCGGCAGTGTGGAGACCTGTCGTAATGTGGCGCGGAAGTAATCGCCGGCTGCGAGGTGATATCGTGCGGAGGCAGTATCACTAAAGTCTAAGAATATGGCAGAGGTAACATTAAAACACATTAAAAAAGTTTACCCAAACACAGAGAAGAAGAGCAAAAAGGGCCAGAAGAAGAGCAATCTTATGGTTACAGACGAAGGCGTATTAGCAGTTCAGGACTTTAATCTTGACATCAAGGACCGCGAATTCATCGTATTAGTAGGTCCATCCGGATGTGGTAAGTCCACAACACTTCGTATGGTAGCCGGTCTCGAAGAAATCAGTGGCGGAGAGCTCCTCATTGATGGAAAGAAAATGAATGATATAGCTCCTAAGGGTCGTGATATCGCTATGGTATTCCAGAGTTATGCGCTGTATCCACATATGACAGTTCGCGAGAACATGGAATTCCCATTAAAACTTCGCAAGATGCCAAAAGATGAGATGAATAAGAGAGTGGACGAAGTAGCAGAAATTCTTGATATTACACAGTATCTTGACCGTAAGCCAAAGGCTTTATCCGGTGGACAGCGCCAGAGAGTTGCCATTGGTCGTGCGATTGTAAGAGAACCGAAAGTTCTTTTAATGGATGAACCTTTATCAAACTTAGATGCTAAGCTTCGTAACCAGATGAGAGCAGAGCTTATCAAGCTCCGTCAGAGAATTGATACAACATTTATCTATGTAACACATGACCAGACAGAAGCCATGACACTTGGTGATCGTATCGTTATCATGAAGGATGGAATCGTGCAGCAGGTCGGAACTCCACAGGAAGTATTTGACCATCCGGCGAACATCTTTGTAGCAGGCTTTATCGGTATGCCGCAGATGAATATGTTTGATGCGAAACTCGTAGAACAGTCTGGAAAATACAGTGTAGAATTAGGTGGTGTTTCCATTATACTTTCCGAAGAAAAACAGGCAGCACTCGCTAAAAATAACGTAAAATCACAGGAAATCACCCTTGGAATCCGCCCAGAACACATCACTTTAGCAGAGGCTGGTAAAGATGCCATCACAGGCAAAGTGGACGTATCCGAGATGATGGGAAGTGCAATTCATTTACATGTCAATGCCTGTGGAAGAGATACAATTATCATTGTACAGACGATGGATTTAACAGGTGGAGAAGATTTATCGATCGGAAGCGAAATCTCCTTTGCATTTGGCGGAAACGCAGTCCATGTGTTCAATAAAGAAAGTGGAGAAAATCTGGAATTCATTTAGAGAAAACAGACGAAAAAAGAAACAATGTCATATCCCATCTGCTCTGTAGTCGCTGTGTTTAAGATGCTCATCCGCATCTTAAACACGCTCCGAAGCCGCATCTGGGATATGACATTGTTTCTTTTTTCTGTATTTTGGCTCCAGAAGGAATGAATGCAATGGTTTTTGTAAGGGATAAGGAGAGGGGGTTAGAAGTCTACTGCTTGCTCGAAAGGTATACCATCCAGAAGAGAAAAATGATATCTTTACATTTGCTATAGTCTATTCTTTTTATTTTCGTCTGTTTCCCCTAATGAACCAAATAGTACCTATCTGGTAATTTTCTTGAAATCTGAAATTTGCTTCTCATCCTATAGAAATGATAAAATTATACTTATGGGAAAAATCGCAGGAAGGATAAGAAGATTGTATGAGGAAAAGGAATAGTTGGATACAAAAGAAAAGTGTTGTAGTTATAATAGCAGTTCTTTTATTAATAGCAATTTTAGCTGTGGCAGCGGAACTTGGAATGAAAAGTGGCAGCAGACCGCTAGGAATGATAGAAAAGATTAAGAATGGGAATAAGGATAATAATGAGAGCAATTCGGATTCGGATTCAGACAACATGGAAGGAGAAGATGGGAAGAGGGAATCCAAGAATGATTCAGACAGTGAATTGAACACAGGATACGGTTATGAGATGGATGTATTTTCTGATAAGAACAATTCAACTGAGAAAAAGACCGTTTATGAAAAAGGTTATGATCTTCCAGTAGACGAGCAGGAAAATAAAACGGCAAAAGAAGAATTACATGAGATGATGCAGGCGGTTTGGCCTATTTATGATAAAAGTGAAAAAGGTGATACTAGCAACGTAGTATTACCGAATGAGACCGTCCAGAAGATATTGGATAAGATAGAAAGCTGTTCTGTCCCGGCATTTTTCAGTGGAAGAGAAGAACATATGTGTAATGCAGATAAATTTGATGCATTTTTAAAGAAAGCACAAAAAGGAGAAAAGGACAGTATTGTAGTATATGAAGTTCACGAAGATGGTGGTATCGGACGGAATAAATATACTTTTGATGGACAAAATATGTATGTCTTATATGTCGGCTCTGTCTGGAATGATGATGAAGACGTAATCAGTATTGACACAACTTATACAAGAATAAAAGAATGGAACTACGCAAAAGATGGTTGGTTTACTGGAGAATACTGCGTACCAGAACCACCGGAAAGATCTGAAACAGTAGATGGAAGATTTAGGATTCTGGTTTAATTTGTTAAGCTAAACAGACGAAAAAAGAAATAATACCATATCCCATCTGCTCTGTAGTCGCTGCGTTTAAAATGCTTATTCGCATCTTAAACACGCTCCGAAGCCGCATCTAGGATATGGTATTATTTCTTATTTCTGTGTTTTGGCTTCAGAAGGAATGAATTCAATAGTCTTTGGGGAGATGAAGAGGATAGGTCAAAAGTCTACTGCTTGCTCGGAAGATATCTCATCAGAAGATTATATTCTATCTTTAACGAGTAGTAAAAAGAAAGGGCATATGAAGTTCATGAAGATGGTGGTATCGGGCGGAATAAATATACTTTTGAAGCTGTTTGTTTCGGAAACTGAAATTACTAGTTAATATTGGATGATTTAGAAGGAAATTAAAGTAGAAATCTATTCTTTTCTTCATTAGTTAACTGTGTTACTCTTATTCCTTTTTCTTTGGCATAGTTCATCAATCCTCTTAAGTCCACTTTTCTTTGAATTTGGCTTAACATAATAGGTTCTGGCATATGTGTTAAAGATTCTTTATATTTCGTCATCTGTCCAGTCATAATCATACATCTCCATAATTCTTTTCGCATTCTCCTCATCAATGGCAAACTGATAAGGGTGTAACATCACTATTATTTCTCCGTTAAATGGACTTGCACACATCCAGGTAATATATATAAATTACATTTACCTACTCTTACCTCATGGAGAATTTTTCTCTGGTTAACTCTCATAATCTTCTGGACAATCCCCTTATCTTTCCAGCAGAAATCACTAATTTGCTATTTATTATTAAGAACAGCCAGCCGCTGAAATGAAATTTTATGCTGAATTGTAAGAAGACTATGATAAAGAAAAAAGAATGGTTATAATGGTATGCTCCCTTTTAGGTAG
>NZ_CAKRCF010000057.1 GCF_934307085.1 uncultured Anaerobutyricum sp. | reverse complement strand
TCTGTAATTGTCTGAATAATTAATGGTTGTATCCAAGTATTAACGGCAACTTCAGATATTTCATGTTCTTTTACGAGAATATTTAGAATTTCTTGCCATTTTGACTCAATTAATTCCTTCATTGTTAGCTCCATTCTGGTTTAATATGTTGAACTGTTTTAGTGACAATAGTAAGAGATAAAAACAGCTCGGCTTTTATTATAAGTGTATAACATAACCGAAGTTTTTTCAATATACGAATGTTGAGAAAATGTGGATAACTTATTGTGGATAACTGAGAAAAATGCTGTTTTTTTTAAGAAAAAAATGAAAAATAACAAAATGTGGATAACTAAAACGAAATTATACACATAAAAAATTGCAGATTAAAAGAGACTCCTGACGGATTTTAACGAGTGAATTGTGAATATTTCAATAGTTATGCACAAGTTATACACATTTTGTGGATAACTTGTGCATAACTTCTGATTTGGATGTGCAAAAAATTAAAATTAAAGATTTAATAAGAAAAAACCAAGGAATTGCTTGACTTACAGGACGTTTTTCAATATAATAGGAGTGATGTTTTTCAACAAGACAGGTATAATATTCGTTAAGGAGGTGGCTTTCGCATGAAGATGACATTTCAGCCAAAGAAAAGACAGAGATCTAAAGTTCATGGTTTTAGAAAAAGAATGAGTACTGCTAACGGCAGAAAAGTATTAGCTAGAAGAAGAGCAAAAGGAAGAAATAAATTATCAGCTTAGGTCGCAGTGATGTGACCTTTTCTTTTCTCATTTGATTGTTTGGAAAGTTGAGAAAGTTAAGTGAATGAATTTAAGTCTTTAAGAAAGAATTGGGAGTTCCAGGCGGTATATCGTAATGGAAAGTCTAAAGCAAATCGTTGTTTTGTGATGATAATAAAGAAGAATAACACTTCTTTTAACCGCGTGGGAATTTCCGTAAGTAAAAAAGTAGGAAATAGTATTGTCCGCCACAGAGTAACCAGAGTAATCAGAGAGGTTATGCGTCTCCACTGGGGAGAAATTAAGTGTGGCTATGACATTGTAGTTGTGGCACGCCCGTCAGCGAAAGATTCTGACTATGGGAAATTTGAAAGTGCCATTTTTCATTTGTTGAATTTACATCATTTATTGAAAGATGACGATTTGGAATGAAAATTATTTTAATTAAAATAATAAGATTTTATCAGAAATATCTGTCAGCTCTCAAAGGGAGAGCGACCTGTATATATACACCGACCTGCTCGCAGTATGCGATAGAGGCGATAGAGAAACATGGTGTATTAAAGGGGGGATTGTTAGCAGCGTGGCGGATTCTGCGTTGTAATCCTTTTTCGAAAGGCGGATATGATCCGGTTCCATAGTTAAGGAGGAAAAGTATGTTATTGACGCAGTCTACCACTCCGATTATCGGATGGATTGCTACCTTGCTTGGGTATGTCATGGAATTCATTTTTTATTGCCTGAATTTCATTGGCATTCAGAACATTGGATTATGTATTATCATATTTACCATTATTGTTCGATTATTAATGTTGCCTCTGACTATTAAGCAAC
This sequence comes from uncultured Anaerobutyricum sp., assembly GCF_934307085.1. Taxonomy (GTDB): domain Bacteria; phylum Bacillota; class Clostridia; order Lachnospirales; family Lachnospiraceae; genus Anaerobutyricum. Next base: position 13,973 of record NZ_CAKRCF010000057.1, on the reverse strand, counting down.
AGAAGTTTGCTAAGATTAGTCAGGTAATGCAGCCTGAAATCAATAAGATTCAGAAAAAATACCGTAATAAGACAGATCAGGCTTCTATGATGAAGCAGAATGAAGAGATTCAGAAAGTTTACGAAAAATATGGCACAAACCCAACGGGTGGATGTCTTCAGTTAGTAGTTCAGATGCCTATTTTCCTTGCGTTATATCAGGTTATCCGTAAGATTCCTGCATATATCCCGCAGGTTAAAGCTGTCTACATGCAGGTTGTAACTGCAATCGCAGGACAGGCAGGCGCAATTGATGCGATTAATAAGATTGGTAAGGGATTAAAGTCTTCTTACGTTACAAGTCTTGCATCAGATGCAACAAAGAATCAGATTATTGATACACTGAATTACTTTAATGCAGATGCATGGCATAAACTTGCCAAAGCGATTCCATCAGCATCAGATGTAATTAACACTTCATCTACTCATATTATTGGAATGAATGATTTCTTTGCAGGAATCAATGTGTCTCAGACACCAGGATTTCATCCTTCTATTTATTGGCTGATTCCTATTCTGGCTGCATTATTCCAGTATTTATCTGCAAAGACAATGAAACAGCCTGAGATGGATGGTAATAATCCGGCAGCAGGAATGACAAAGAGCATGACAGTCATGATGCCTCTTATGTCTTTATATTTCTGTTTAGTTACTCCAGCTGGTCTTGGTCTTTACTGGGTAACAAGTGCATTATTCCAGTGCTTACAGCAGATTATCATTAATAAATACATGGATAACGCAGATATCGATGTTCTTGTAGCAAAGAACAAAGAAAAAGCTGCAAAGAAGAAAGCAAAAGGACAGAAAACATTTATGGAAAGACTCATGGATACCTCTGCTAAGGCAGATGCCGCAAAAGAGGAGATTGAGAATCCTTCCGCAAGAAAGACAATTAAGCAGATTGCTTCCATTAATACAAAGAAAATCGCTGGACCAGAAGGAACAGGTGCAGAAGATTATGCCAATCTTGATTCTGTTGATATCAGCAAGCTTGGAGAAATTGGTAAAAAGGCTTATCTGGTATCTCAGTATGAGAAGGAACATGGACATACCAGGGGAGGTAAGAAGTAGTGGAAGTTAAAGAATTTAAAGCAAAAACTGTAGATGAGGCAATTACCGCAGCTACTCTTGAGCTTGGAATCAGCAGTGATAAGTTACAGTATGAAGTAGTTGATGAGGGAAGCAAAGGTTTCCTCGGAATCTTTAATAGCAAACCTGCAGTAATTAAGGTAATATTAAAGAAGTCTTTGTTAGAAAGAACACAGGAATTCTGCGACGAATTATTTGCTGCCATGAAAGTGGAAACTACAGTAAATATTGATTTTAGAGAAGAAGATAATGTAATGAATATTGATTTATCTGGCTCTGATATGGGCATTCTTATTGGAAAAAGAGGGCAGACTCTTGACGCATTACAGTATCTTATCAGCCTTTATGTGAATCGTGAAAGCGATGCATATATCCGCGTAAAACTCGATACAGAGAACTACCGTGAGAGAAGAAAGGCAACACTTGAAAAATTAGCGAAAAAAATAGCATATACGGTAAAGAGAACGAAAAAACCTGTTGCTTTAGAGCCAATGAATCCGTATGAAAGACGTGTGATTCATTCTGCACTTCAGAACGACAGATATGTCTGCACGAAGAGTGAAGGTGAGGAACCGTATAGAAAAGTTGTTATTATGTTAAAGAGAGACAGATAACATAAGTATGAGATTAGGGATGTTTAAAGATTCTTGCGGGAATTTTTAAACATTCCTATTTTTATAGTATTTTAACTTGATTTTATAGTTAAAATTTGATTAAATGGAAAAATATTATGACGAAGAATATAATGAAAGATTGAAGTGTCCAAAGCAAATTTTTTCATGAAAATTAGTTAGATAGAAATAGAAGTGAAAATAGATTTAGAAAGAGTGTTTTGTAGTTATTTGGAAATTTAGGAAACTCGGATAAATGGAGAGTGTGATAGAAATGATAAATGAATTTGATACCATTGCTGCGATTGCTACCGCTGTATCGAATGCGGGAATTGGGATTATAAGAATCAGCGGTAGCGAAGCGATGGAAATTTTGTCGAAGATTTTTGAGCCATATAGTAAAAAGACAGATGTTCATCAGTTAGAAAATCACCGTATTTATTATGGTAATATTAAGGATGGCGAAGAAGTTGTGGATGAATGTATCGTCCTTATTATGAAGGGACCACACAGCTATACAAAGGAAGATGTTGTGGAAATTGATTGCCACGGCGGAGTAACAGTTGTGTACAAAGTGCTGAATCTTGTGCTGAAAAATGGCGCGAGAGCGGCAGAGCCGGGAGAATTTACAAAAAGAGCTTTCTTGAATGGAAGAATTGATTTATCTCAGGCAGAGGCTGTTATGGATTTGATTGATTCTAAAAATGAGATGGCAAGAAAGAATTCTATGACCCAGTTAAAGGGTGGATTATCAGACAAAATAAAGCAATTAAGAGAAGAGATTATTTACCAGGTTGCATTTATAGAATCAGCCTTGGATGACCCAGAACATTATAGTTTAGATGGATTTCCGGAGAAGCTTTTACAACAAGATAAGAAATGGATTACTACGGCGAAAGAGATGCTTGACTCTTATGACAACGGAAGAATTATTGCAGAGGGAATTCATACCTGCATTGTTGGAAAGCCAAATGCAGGAAAGTCATCTTTCTTAAATGCACTTTTAGGAGAAGAAAGAGCGATTGTTACAGATATTGCCGGAACAACGAGAGATACGTTAGAGGAATCCGTAACAATTGATGGAATTACTCTTAATATCGTAGACACAGCGGGAATCCGTGATACGGAAGATAAAGTAGAAAGTATCGGCGTAGAAAGAGCAAAAAAAGAAATTGAAAGTGCAGATCTCATTTTATTTTTGATGGATACTTCTGTACAGATTAGTGAGGAAGATATCGAGATTTTACAGCGAATCCATGATAAAAAGAAGATTATCTTATTAAATAAATCAGATAAAGCAAAGACAGAAAATGGTTTTGAACAGTCTGTTCTGCAGGAATATATTTCACAGGAAACACCGGTAATTTCTATTTCTGCAAAATATGGAGACGGAATAGATAATTTTATAATGGAATTAAAAAATATGATGTTTCATGGTAGAATAGATGTAAATCAGGAAGTCTACATTACAAATGCGAGACATAAAGATGCATTGGCAAAGACTTATGAAAGTCTTGAATGTGTAGAGAGAAGTATAGAGGCAGGAATGCCGGAAGATTTCTTTACGATTGACCTTATGAATGCTTATGAAAAGCTTGGGTTGATTATAGGAGAATCTGTAGAAGAAGACTTAGTAAATGAGATATTTTCCAAGTTTTGTACAGGAAAATAGAGAAACAAGGAGAATAGCATGAAAACAGTAGAAGAATACTATGATGTGGTTGTTGTAGGAGCAGGGCATGCTGGCTGTGAAGCGGCATTAGCGGCAGCAAGACTTGGCTGTGAGACAATCATTTTTACAGTTAGTATGAATAGTGTGGCGTTGATGCCATGTAATCCGAATATCGGAGGAAGCTCCAAGGGGCATCTGGTTAAAGAGATAGATGCACTCGGCGGAGAGATGGGTAAAAATATTGATAAAACTTATATTCAGTCGAAGATGCTGAATAAATCAAAGGGACCGGCTGTGCATTCTTTGAGAGCACAGGCAGATAAAGATGCGTATTCCATGACAATGCGCTATACACTTCAGAATACCGACCATCTAACTTTACGACAGGCAGAGGTTACAGAGCTTATCGTGGAAGACGGGGTTATCAAAGGTGTAAAGACATTTTCTGGAGCAATTTATCATGCGAAGACAGTTGTATTGGCAACGGGAACATATTTAAAAGCAAGATGTCTGTACGGAGAAGTTGTAAATTATACAGGTCCGAACGGTTTACAGGCAGCAAATTATTTAAGTCAGTCCTTAAAGGATAACGGTGTAGAACTATATCGTTTTAAGACAGGAACCCCAGCAAGAATTGACAAGCGTTCCGTTAATTTTGATGTGATGGAAGAGCAGTTTGGTGATGAGAAGATTGTGCCATTCAGCTTTACGAATAAAGAAGAAGATATTAAGAGAGAGCAGATTTCCTGCTGGTTGACCTACACGAATGAGGAGACACATAAGATTATCCGTGATAATTTAGACCGTTCTCCAATTTATTCTGGTGTTATCGAGGGAACAGGTCCAAGATATTGTCCGTCTATTGAGGACAAAGTAGTTCGTTTTGCTGATAGGAAAAGACATCAGCTTTTCATTGAGCCAGAGGGAGAATTTACGAACGAAATGTATGTTGGTGGTATGAGCAGCTCACTTCCAGAAGATGTACAGTACGCAATGTATCGTACCGTAAAAGGTCTTGAAAATGTAAAGATTATCCGTAATGCCTATGCGATTGAGTATGACTGCATTAATCCAAACCAGTTGAGATTGTCATTGGAATTTAGAAATATTCAGGGACTTTTTAGTGGGGGACAGTTTAATGGAAGTTCAGGATATGAAGAAGCAGCTTGCCAGGGACTTATTGCAGGAATCAATGCAGCGAGAAAATGCCTTGGGAAAGAACCGGTAATTTTAGACCGTTCACAGGCATATATCGGAGTATTGATTGATGACCTTGTAACAAAAGAAAATCATGAGCCATACCGTATGATGACTTCACGAGCAGAGTATCGTCTGTTATTACGACAGGATAATGCAGATATGCGTCTTACTCCGATCGGACATGAGATTGGACTCATTGATGATGAGCGTTACGATAGGTTCCTTTTAAAGAAAGAGCAGATTGAGAAAGAAATCGAGCGTTTAAAACATGTAAATATCGGTGCAAATAAAACTGTTCAGGAATTACTGGAGGGTTTGGGAAGTACGAAGTTAAATAGCGGTTCTACATTAGAAGAGTTAATAAAGCGTCCGGAACTTAACTATGAATGTTTAGCTCCGATTGACCCAGACAGAGAGCCTTTTGATGATGATGTAATCGAGCAGGTGAACATTAATATTAAATATGAAGGGTACATTAAGAGACAGCTTCAGCAGGTAGAACAGTTTAAAAAGATGGAAAATAAACTAATTCCTGACACCATCAATTATGATGAAGTGCATAACCTGCGTACTGAGGCAGTACAGAAGTTAAAAGCAGTGCATCCACATTCAGTAGGACAGGCATCAAGAATTTCTGGGGTTTCTCCATCAGATATTTCGGTGCTAATGATTTATATGGAACAAATACGGCATAAAAAATAGTTGGGAAAATAATTATAAATTATGTGAAGTATGTTGAAGTATTAGATTAAGAAGTAGCGATATAACAATAATGCTGGGGCATTCTTGAATGCTTTTTGGTTACCTTATTTCATTGAATAAAGAAAAGATAAGGAATGAAAAAGTGATAGTTCAAGAAGTGAGCATTAAGATACAATTATTTAAAAGTAAATCGTAGAATTGGATAGTAATAGTAAAGGATATTATATGGATTTTAAAGAGAAATTAAAGGAGAGAGCAGCAAAAGAAGGAATTAGCCTTACTCCAAAGCAGTTAGGTCAGTTTGAACTTTTTTACAAAATGCTCATCGAAACCAACAAATCCATGAATCTGACGGCAATTACAGACGAGGATGAAGTTATCGAGAAGCATTTTATTGATAGTCTGAGCTGTCGCAGAGTTGTGGATATAAGTCAGATAAGAACATGTATTGATGTGGGAACGGGAGCAGGTTTTCCGGGAATTCCACTGAAAATTGTCTATCCAGAAATTGAGTTTGTACTTGTTGATTCACTGAACAAAAGAGTCAAGTTTTTAAAAGATGTAAAAGAAGCACTTGGATTAGAGAGATTAGAAGCACTGCATGGAAGAGCAGAAGATTTAGCAAGAGATAAAACTTTAAGAGCAAACTTTGATTTATGTGTTTCGAGAGCGGTTGCGAACTTAAGCGTATTAAGTGAGTACTGCATTCCTTTTGTCAGAACAAATGGATATTTTGTATCTTATAAAGGAAAAAAAGGATTAGAGGAAATTTCTAATGCACAAAATTGTATGAATGTGTTAGGATGTAAGATAGAAAAAGTAGATGATTTCCGCTTAGAAGAGGATGAGGCAGAGCGTCTTTTAATTAGAATTAAGAAATGTAAGGGAACACCAAAGCTTTATCCGAGAAAAGCAGGAATACCATCCAAGAATCCATTATAGACAGTTTTGTTTATAGAGTTTATAGAAGGAAACTTAAAGTATGTTTTAAAAATCATTTCAGCATGTCGTTTCATTGAAATTTAGTTAAATAATTTGAATTTCAACTAAATAACGCAGAATATTTTTTAACGTGCTTCAGCCGGGATAAGATTAAATAATCATATCAGAAAGATAGGGCAGATTAGTATGGATATAAAAGAAAAGAATGATATTTTTATAGATAATTCAAATTTACAGGGGAGAATGTCAGTTTTTCATGATAAACTAAGAAAGCATCTTTCTAATGAATATTTGTTTTTATCTGAGAAAAAAGATAATCTAGAGAATGAGATTGTCCAATTAAAAATGGAGAAGGAACAGAAAGACAAGACATTATTTCCAAATATAGGGAAGAAGGATGTAAGGAAATATTTCTCTCCGCTCAATTTAAGTCAGATTGACGAAGATCAGAAAGACGAAAAAGAGAAGCAGCTTTTGGCGAATATAAGCCGCATAAGTGAAGAGGCTGAGTTATTAGATAGCCGAATGGCAGAAATTAAAGATTTTCTTGACGATATAGAGTCTATGTTAGAAGAAGATTCTGAGGACAGTCTCTCAAGTTTTTTATTAAAGAAAGAGAAAAATCGAATTTCAGTAGAAGACTTTTATAAACGCCATGAAACTTATCCAGAATTATTGGAGAATCTGAAAGAATTAGTTGCCTTTTTTCAAGAAAGATATGATGGATTGGAAATTCTCCTTGAATTTAAGGACGATGGAATCCAGCTTGATACAAAGGTAGTTGGTAATATTTTAAGACAGCTTACCATTAATATTGTATCAGCAGTGGAAGACTATGATATTTCTATGATATTAATAGAAGGAAAAGTAACTGATGATAAAATTATGCTTACATTGAATTGTATGTGTGAGGATGGTCCAGTGGATACATTTAAGATATCGTATGATATAGACAGAGTATAGATACATTTTCAGAAATCTTAGGATAATAGTCTTTATAAAAGATTAAAAATCGGATTTCTATAAAATATATGAAAAGATTGTGAATCAGGTTTTCATAAAACATATAAAAAGATTTTAAATCAGATTTTCATAAAACATATAAAAAGATTGTGAATCAGATTTCTATAAAACATATAAAAAGATTTTAAAAGTGAATGAAGAGAAAGGGAGTAAATAATGAAAAATAAGATTATTGATATTTTATCTGAGAATATTGAGCAGATGAATAAAGAAGATATTGCTGCTGCTTTAGAAATTCCGAAAAAAACCGACATGGGTGACTACGCATTCCCATGTTTCAGACTGGCAAAAACATTCCGCAAAGCGCCAAACATAATTGCAGAAGAACTGACAGCACAGATTAATGAAAAAGGTTATGACATTTTCGATAAGGTTGTCAATGTAGGAGCATACATTAACTTCTTCTTAGCAAAAGAAGCATTTGCAAAAGAAATCATGAAAACAGTAGATACTCCAGACTTTGGACAGGGGACAGAAGGCGAAGGTAAGACTGTTTGTATCGATTATTCTTCTCCTAACGTAGCAAAGAACTTTCATGTGGGTCATTTAAGAACAACTATCATCGGTAACTCTCTCTATAAAATCTATTCTAAATTAGGATATCATGTAGAAAGAATTAACCATTTAGGAGACTGGGGAACACAGTTTGGTAAGCTTATTGTTGCCTACAAAAAGTGGGGAAGTAAGGAAGCTGTAGAGCAGAATGGTATTGATGAACTGATGAAGATTTACGTTAAGTTCCATCAAGAAGCAGAAAAAGATGATTCTTTAAATGATCAGGCAAGGGAATGGTTTGTTAAGATGGAGCAGGGCGATGAGGAAGCACTTTCTATCTGGCAGTGGTTTAAAGATATTAGTTTAGTAGAGTATAAGCGAATTTATAAATTACTTGGAATGGACTTTGATCATTTTACCGGTGAGAGTTTCTATCGTGATAAAACTCATGAAGTAGTAGAAAAACTTCAGGAAAAAGACTTACTTGTAGAGAGCGAAGGTGCACATATTGTACCATTAGATGATTATGATATGGCTCCATGCCTTATTATGAAGAAGGACGGAAGTAGTATTTACGCTACACGTGATTTAGCCGCATTATTATATCGTAAGAGAACATACAACTTTGATAAATGTATCTATGTAACAGGATTAGAGCAGAAGCTTCACTTTGCACAGGTATTCAAAGTAATCGAATTATTAGGATATGACTGGTATCAAAATCTTGTACATGTACCATATGGTCTTGTTAGTATGGAAGGTGGAAAACTCTCCACAAGAAACGGAAATGTTATTTATGCAGAGCAGATTTTACATGAAGCAATTGAGAAAATCCACGAAATTATCAATGAAAAGAACCCTGACTTACCAAATAAAGAAGAAGTATCCAGACAGGTTGGAATTGGAGCAATTCTTTTCAATGACTTATATAATCAGAGAATTAAAGATGTTATCTTTAATTGGGATAAGATTCTTAACTTTGATGGAGAGACAGGCCCATATGTACAGTATACTTACGCAAGATGTGCAAGTGTATTTCGTAAGGTAGGAGCGGTAGAATTACCAGCAGAAATCGACTACTCAGTATTAACAGATGAAGCAACAATGAATCTGTTAAAAGATCTTACAAGATTCCCAGAAGTTATTAAAGAAGCAGCAGAGAAATACGAGCCATTTATGATCGCAAGATTTGCAGTATCTGTAGCTCAGCACTTTAATAAGTTCTATCATGACTGTCAGATTAATGTAGAAGAAGAAAATGTAAAACTTGCTAGATTAAAAGTCGTAGATGTAACGATGAAGGTAATCAAGTCTGCATTAGACTTATTAGGAATTGAATGTCCGGAACAAATGTAAGATGGATTACTATTTAATTTAATAATAAATAGACGAATCTAAGAGATAATAAAAATATAACCCCTATTTGTGATTTTTGTCGTGCATATTAAATATGAATTTGAATATTCACATTCAACATTTGTTTCGACACAACAAATAGGGGTTATATTATTTCTTATATATTGTTATTTTGAGTTAAGATAGTAATGATGGGAGATTTGAGGTTGTAAGATAGAGTCTTTGATTTTATTCTTCAAATAGTGGAGAATGGATATTGTTTTTCAATTTTTGTCTATTAAAAAAATGAATTAAATTAAACAATGTTTCACGTGAAACATTGTTTAATTTTTTATTATGTTTAACACCCATAAAGTGAATTTCATGATATAATAATTCAGAAGTTGCATTATTTAAAATTTGAAATATTCATATTCTTTTGTATATCATTTTGTTTGTATATTATTTAGTCCAAAGTGTGTTTGAAAAATTAAAAAAATTTGCACTATATTTTATCTATATTGAGTTAATACCGCTTTCTTATATCGTACTCAGGTAGGTGAAATAACCCACAAATTATGACGTATATCTTGTAGAGTGTATTTTTCTAAAAATTACAAATTAGATGATTGCTAATTAAATTGTTAAGTACATTACGAAAGAATATATTTTAGATTTGAATTTTGCAAGAGTAGTAGTTTTAGTGAAAAAAATAAATAGTGGAGGTTTGTTTATGGGCAGAGTGATTGCTATTGCAAATCAGAAAGGTGGAGTTGGAAAAACAACGACATCAATTAACCTTGCTGCATGTTTGGCAGAAAAGAAAAAGAAAGTTCTCTTAATTGATATGGACTCTCAGGGAAATACTACAAGTGGTTTTGGATTTGACAAAAATGGATTAGAAAAGACAATTTACGAAGTTTTAAGAGAAGAAGTTAGTATTAAGGATGCAATTATTCCTGTAGAGGAATGTTTTGATAATTTATTTTTGATTCCTGCTAATAGAAATTTAGCAGGGGCAGAAATTGAATTGGTTACGAGAAAAAATATGCAGCACATATTGGAAAGACAGTTAGAGCCAATTAAGGATGATTATGATTTTATTATTATCGATTGTCCACCGGCATTGGGAATGCTTACGGTAAATGCAATGACAGCGTCAGATTCTGTTTTAGTTCCAATTCAATGTGAATTCTATGCGCTTGATGGTTTATCACAGTTAATCTATACTATAGAATTGATTCAGGATAGCCTAAATCCAGATTTATATATTGAGGGTGTTGTATTTACAATGTATGATGCCAGAACCAATCTATCTTTACAGGTAGTTGAGAATGTAAAAGATAATTTACAGCAAAATATTTATAAAACGATTATTCCTAGGAATGTAAGGCTGGCAGAAGCACCTAGCTATGGTTTGCCAATTAATCTTTATGCAAAACGTTCTGCAGGAGCAGAAGCATATAGAATGTTAGCTGATGAAGTTATTGAAAATGCAGAATAACAAGTAAACCACATTATGTGATATAAAAATTGTAGTGTTGTTTATAGTATTATTATTACGTAAGTATTGGTTGAACAATATTAGGGTATTAATATGTTTTATCGTTTTAGATAAATGTGTTTAACATATAAAAGAAATGTTTCATGTGAAACATTGAATAAAGATGGTGAACAAAAAGTTAGGTATACTTATTGAGTAAGATACTAGATGTTTCACGTGAAACATTAAATAAAGATAGTGAACTCAAAGTTAGATATACTTACCGGATAAGATACAGGATGTTTCACGTGAAACATTATATAATCATAATGACCATTGTGTAGTATATGGAAGGAGCAGGAGATTTTATGGCGGTTAGAAAAGGATTGGGAAGAGGACTAGACCTTTTGATTCCTAAAGATGAGAGTGTACCTAAAAAATCTGCAGGAAAAAATAAAGAGAGTGCAGAGCCAAAAGAAAATCAGGTTCTTACGTTAAGTATTCATGATGTAGAGCCAAATAGAAATCAGCCAAGAAAACAGTTTGATGAGGATGCGATTGAAGAACTAGCGGATTCTATTAAACAGTATGGTGTGATTCAGCCACTTATTGTTCAGAAAAAGAATAAGTATTATGAGATTATTGCAGGTGAAAGAAGATGGAGAGCATGTAAGAAAGCTGGTTTAAAAGAAGTTCCTGTAATTATAAAAAAATATGACGAAAAAGAAACTTTAAAAATATCTTTAATTGAGAATCTTCAAAGAGAAGATTTAAATCCAATTGAAGAAGCAAAAGCTTATGAGCAGCTTCATGATACATATGGATTAAAGCAAGATGAGATTGCAATTAGTGTGTCAAAAAGCAGAACAGCAATTACCAATATTATGAGGTTATTAAAGCTCGATGAGCGAGTTCAAAATATGGTAATCGAAAATCTTATCAGCAGTGGACATGGAAGAACACTTTTATCTATTGATGATGGAGATGTGCAGTATCAATTAGCAGAGAAAATTCTCGATGAGAACTTAAGTGTTAGAGAAGCAGAAAAACTGGTTAAAGATGTATTAGAGCACAAAGAAGATAAAAAAACTTCTGAAGAAGAATCTCTTCAGGAAAAGAGTATGATAAATTTTTTTGAAAATAAAATGAAGGATATTCTTGGGAGTAAGGTTGTTATTAAGAATAAGAAAAATAACAAAGGGAAAATAGAAATTGAATATTATTCTAAGGATGAATTAGAACGAATTATTGATTTAATTCAGAGCATCAAAGAATAATTATAATATGTAATGTAATAAATAATGTAGGGAATTCAATACTTCTGTGATAAGAAGAGAAAATTGCACTAAATTATCAGGAGGAACGGAGTGAGTGTGGTATTTATTACTGGAGAGATATTAAGTATCATTCACATTTGAGGTTCAGACTTCTGTGAATTGCCGACTGTGAATTAAAACAACGATAAAATATAATGGAGAAAAAGTATGAATAGTAGAATATTAAATTTCTTTAATGTGAAACTGGATGCATTTATTGTTTTTGTGTCCGTTGTGGTTGTAATAATGTTCATAGCACTATTCTTTCTTCTCTTAGATTATTTAAAGATGAGAAAGAGATATGTGGAATTTATGACCGGAGAAAGTGGAAAATCTCTGGAATATACAATTTACAAAAGATTCAGAGAGATTGACGAACTTAAAGTGGGTCAGAAAGACAATGATGACCAGATCGCGATTATCTATGCGATGTTAAGAAGAAATTATAGCAAAATTGGGATGTATAAGTATGATGCATTTAATGTAGAGAATTCTCTTAGCGGGGGAAATATCAGTTTTGCACTTACTCTTTTAAATAGCAGAGATAACGGTTTTATTTTAAATGCTATACATAACAGGGCAGGTTGCCATGTATATTTAAAAGAAATTAAAGAGGGAGCTTGTGAACAGGTTCTAGCTGAAGAAGAAAAGATTTCTCTTGATATGGCTTTAAAATACGATGAAAAGAAAGAAACAGATAAATAGGGCAGGAAAGTTATTTTAACAAATTGTCTAATAATAATCTAAATAACGGCCTTTCGAAAGTTGATAAATAATATGGTAAAATAGATTTTAAGAAATAATTTGGAAGAAGGGTCAAAAGACTTTTAGAAACATTAATAAAGCTCGAGGCTATTTGACTTAAATTATGAATTAAATAAGGATACGAAGATAAAAGAGTTAAGATACGATGAAACAGAAATATCTTAACTCTTTTTAACTTGCTTTCTGAATTATATAAATATATAATGATGATACAGAATTATAATAATAAAAGGAGTGAGAGGGAGCGGCATTTATGCAAGAATATTTAAAAGCAATTGGTTTTAGTAATTTGAACAGTAGAAGAAAAATAGATGAATTAATACATGAGATAAAAGAGAATCCCAGTAGAAAAAACTGGTTCCAGATAGATGAGAATGAAGCAATGTTCACTTATGAGAAAGACTTTGGAGATGCAGTAGGAATTGCTGTAATAGAGATAATGGACAGAGATGGATATAGAACAGTGGACCATTTTTATCCATATGTTAGAGGTGCAAACTATCTGTATCATGAGGATTTAGAGTTTGAACATTATACAGATAAGGAAGGATACGCAGGTATTTGTGATGAGAATAATATTGGGATTCCATTAATTTTTCATGTAAATAATCCAGTAGACTATTTGAAGATTGTTTATGGAAAATATCATGATGAAGTGAATTGCATGACTTTATCAGGAATGGCGAAGAAAGGAATGATTATTCTTCCGGTGGAGAAAGATGAATTTCAGGAGCGAGAAGAACGAAGAGGGAATGAGCTTCGTAATGAGATGATTGATGCAGCCAAAGCTGGCGATATAGAAGCAATGGAGCAGCTTACTCTTGAGGATATGGATACATATACAGTAGTAAGCAGCCGTTCAAAAAAAGAAGACTTATTTACTATTGTAACCTCTTATTTTATGCCTCATAGTGTAGAGTGCGATAAATATTCTGTTCTTGGAAAAATCATTAATGTAAGCGAAATGCAGAATAGCAGAACAAAGGAAGTATTTTATTATTTATCAATTGAGTGTAATTCCATTCAAATTGAGTTTGCTATTGCAAAAGAGGATTTGGTGGGTGAACCCAAAGTAGGCCGTAGATTTAAGGGACTTCTATGGCTGCAGGGAGAAGTAGATTGCTTGTAAGGATATAAAATTTATGAATAAGGGAATTACAAAAGAAGAAGTTGACAAAAGAATAAAAATAATTTAATATATTTTGTATATGTTAAAGTGTTTCAGTAGCTCAGTTGGATAGAGCGACCGCCTCCTAAGAGAAAGCCGAGGCATTCCCCAAAGGGAAAAAATGAAAAACAACT
>NZ_CAKRCF010000056.1 GCF_934307085.1 uncultured Anaerobutyricum sp. | reverse complement strand
ATGGAAAAGATGCGTTTAGAAAAGGCAGTTTTGACAGAAGAAATGATGCACCATTTAGAAAAAATATAAAAGGGGAAACGGATGGACGAAAAGCAGTTACAATATGAATTTTTGTCAATTTTAAGTGAGAGTCATCCGGGTCTGACATTTGAGGAATACAGAGATAGTTGTGTGTTCCTCTTATTTTATCAGTATCTTTGTTTAAAACACGGTGACTCATTAGACGATGCCTATAAACCAGGCGAATTAGTAAAGATGGCAATACGTGGAAAACTTCAGGTCACCTCTTTTTTGAAATTTATGGAATCCGCTTCCTCTTTTTTGCATCTTTTGAATAAAGATTTTCAGCTTACAGAATTTTCATTTTATAAAAATCTTGAAAAAGTATATTCATTGGAGAAACAGAAAAGTTATGCCAGATTTTTTCGTAAATTTCTTAAAAAAATTGATGGCTGGAGTTGTAAAGAAGAATTGCTTAGACAATATCCAACATTATTTATCCAGCTAATTACAGAATTTGCAAGATTAAAGAAAGATACTTATATTTCAGATGCATTGTGTAAAGTATATCAGGGATTTTTCTCATACAATCCGAATAAAAAAGAGGAGAAAACACAAATTTTGCTGCCGGAGTTTCAATATGGTATTTTAGCATCTTCGGTAATAGATTCGGCAAAAGATATAGATATTTATGGTTATGCAAAAGAACAGGAATATATAGATATTTTTACTACTGTGTGTTATATGAAGGGAATTCCGTTAACCTCATTACATCTTTTTTTGAAAAAAGACTGGAGAGCAAGACAGCATTTACCAAAGGGAGCAGATAATATTCTTATTTTTATGCCAGAAGGAGTAGAAGCAGGAGAATATGTAGCTCCTCCGAAAATAACATCTGGAAAAGAATTTTTTTATTCAGGCACAAAGGGAGAATTTCCATTTTTATTAACGGCACTTTCCTGTTTAAGGGAAAATGGTTCTTTTGCAGCTGTTTTTCCAGGAGCGATGTTATACCGAGAAGGTCGTGAGGCACAGATTAGAAAGTATCTGGTAGATGAGCTTCAATGCCTCGATACTATAATATTACTTCCAGATTCTGTATTCTATTCTAGTGGACAGGCAGAAGTTTTTTTATTTTTACAACTGAATCGTACCAGGGAGGAGATTATGTTTTTTGACTGTTCTGAGTCAGAAATGTTAGACAGGGAACAGATAAATAATATAAAGGAACTCTGGAAAGAAAGAAAAACAATTCCTGGTTTTTGTGCATGTGTATCTCAAGATGAGATTGAAAAAAATGAATATAATCTTAATTTTCCACGTTACATTACAAAAGTAGTACAGGAAGAAACCATTAATATGGAAGAAGGAAAGAAGAGAATCCAGGAAATTGACCAGGAATTGGAAGAAGTAGAAAAGCGGATTATGATATATCGTAGAGAGCTGGGCTTATAGAATAAACGGGGAGGTATCAATGCAGAAAAAGAAACGATGTTATATTGGCAGTATATTTTTATTATTTTTGTGTATTCTTACCGGTTGTACGTTAGGAAGCGGACGACAAAAAGAAGACAAGAAAGTAGATTATTATATCGGGGTAGTAAAACAGAATGCACCATATTATTATGAAGATAAAGATGGTACATCGAAAGGATACTATGCGGATCTTATGTCGGCACTTTCGAAAAAGTATTCTTTTTCCTATAAATTTGTTTCTGTAAGCATGTCCTCCTATGAACAAAGTCTTTCTGAAAAGTCTATAGATGGGTTTATTGGAAACACAGCATGGGAAATCGGAAAAGAAAAGAATTTTTTTGAAAGTGAAAGTTTTTATATATCAAATCTTTGCGTGTTATCACCAGAAAGTTCTGGAATTGATAATATAAAGAAAGTAAGGGATAAAGTAATCGTAACGGTATCTGGATCAGAAGAAGAGGTATTTGCAAAATATATTTCTAATAAATATAAAGCACGGATGGTTGCATTTTCATCTATAGAACAAGCAGTATCTGACATCAAGGATGGATATTCACAGGCTATAGTTGTTGATGAAGAATATTATAAAAGTAATGAAGATATTTTTAAAAACTGGACTCTTGTGAAAAATACAAAGCGTTTTCAAAATACACATACATTAATTACCAGAAAGAATGGAAAACTTCAGGATATTTTTTCAAAAGGGCTGACAGAGTTAAAAGAAAGCGGAGAATTAAAAACGATTCTCCAATAAAAATTTTAAAAAGATAATTTACAAAAATGAAATACACCTGAGAATTATATAAAAATAAATGAAAAGATTTATAGTTCTCTGGTGTTTTTTCTTTTAAAATGGGTATCCTAAAGAAAAATATAGAGGGGAATGCCAATAATGAATGATCAAATACAGAATTTATTAGAGCTTGGAGAAGTGGTGTTAGAAAATGGAGAAGAGGGACATCGTATATTATTTTTATCTGTAATAGGAGAAATCGAAGGACATAATTTATCTTCCGATAGAATAAAAACGACAAAATATGAACATTTGCTGCCAATTTTAACCCAGGTACAAGATAATAAAGAGATAGAGGGACTGTTCCTTTTAATTAATACAGTAGGAGGTGATTGTTCCTGTGGACTTGCAGTAGCAGAAATGATTGCGTCTATAAAGAAGCCGACAGTATCACTTGTCATAGGAGATAGTCATTCTATTGGCGTGTCATTATCTGTAGCGGCAGATAAGACGTTTATTGCACCTACGGCAACAATGATTTTACATCCGGTGCGTTTAAACGGAACGATTATCGGGGCACCGCAGACTTTTGAATATTTTAAATTAATTCAGGACAGAATTCTTAGATTTATAGAGGAACATACGGGTGTTACAAAAACAAGATTAGAAAGAATGATGTTGCGGCAGGGAATGATGGTGAAAGATCTGGGAACAATTCTTGTAGGGAAAATGGCAGTAGAACAGGGGATTATTGATGAAGTTGGTGGGGTTTCGGAGGCACTTTTCTGGCTACATCGCGAAATAGAACAAAGAAGGAAAAGGGCTACATTAGAAAAATAGGAGAAAAAATGTGTTATTTCTTTTAAGAACGCATCTTTTTTTCTGGTGTTATTTGTGATATGATGATAAAGATATCAAACTTAGAAAATAAAGGTGTTATATATGGCAAATAATAAAACAAACGAGAATAAGACAAAACGAAAAACAACGAAAAAGCCCGTTGCAAAGAGTAATGTGACGAAGAAAAACACAGCAGGAGGAAAGACTGGGAGTAAAAGAAGAGCAGCAGAGCCAAAGACAGAGGGAATTCCAATGAGTAATGAGATTACGTTAGTAGTCTCCTTTGGATTGGTTATTCTTATGATGTTTAGTAATTTTGGACATTGTGGAATGATTGGAAAGTGGCTGGCAAGTTTCTTTTTTGGAATTTTTGGCTGTGCACAATTTGTTATGCCAATTTTCTTTTTCCTGGGTATAACAATTTTAATTGCGAATGATTACAGTACATTAGCGATGAAAAAGTGCGGTGCGGGCTTTATTATTTTAACAGAAGTATCTGTAGTAGCTCAGTTACTATATAAAGATACTTCTATAACTGTGCATGATTTATTTTCACTGGCAATTAATGACCATGCAACAGGAGGAATCATTGGAGGAGGACTTGCTCTTTTATTAAAAGGAGGATTTGGAACTGCTGGCTCTATGGTTATTCTTTTGTGTGTCTTTTTACTGTCCTGTATTTTACTTACGCAAAAATCTTTTGTTTCTTTCTTTAAGAAAATGGTTAAGAATATTCGACTGACAAGAGCACAGTGGGAAGAATCCGTGAAAAAGCGCCGTTTAGAAAGAGAAGCGGCAATGGAAGAAAATATGTTGATTAATTTAGAAGAACCAGAAGATATTTCTGACACTTCTGAGAAGGCACAATCGTTTTTAAAGATGAAAAATGGAAAGAAAAAATCTTCTGATAAACGAAGAGCAAAGCAATGTGAAGAAAAAGTCAGGGAATTAGAAGAACAAAAACAGCAGCGTAAAAGTGAAAAAGCAGAGAAACAGCAGGGGAAGAATATAAAGAATTTAAAGGTAAATGTACCACTATTTACATCCTCGGATGAAGTAAAGCGAAAAGATTGTGTCAGGGAACTTCACCCTAGAATTTATCCATTTACAGAGGAAGATGGAAAAAGCGAACCATTTCAGGGTAAATTAGATTTTAGTGCCTTTACGTTCCCAGAAGAAAGCGAAGAAAATTTAGAGGACAGAAAGGAAGAAAGCTTTGTAAACAACGAAGAAAAATATGATGTACCGTATAAGACAAAAGGAGCTTTTCAAACTTCGCTGCCAGATGAGATAAGAATAGATGAAACCCCAGAGGCAAGTGAGTTAGAAAATAAAAGACAGGAATTATCTAAAAATTTTGTAAATGATGTACAATGGGGTTCCAGAGAATCGGAAGATGTTATGACAGGAATGACAGAAGATTTTACGGAAGGATGGGAGGAAGCTGTCGTATCTGAAGCGGATGCTATTTCAGAAGAAGACATTACTTTACCATCTGATAAAGAATCTTCAGATAGTCAAGATAATAATGCTGAAAATTATAAAAAAAGTACAGAAGGTCACGGTGTGGATACAGAAGAGAAGGCAGAAAAGCATTCAAATACAAAAGCAGTTACAAAAGCTGAAGATGTTATCGATACAACAAAGAAAAATATTTCTGTCTCAGAAAAAGCTGTCCCTGACAGAAAGAAAGCCGAAGGCAGGGATTATATTTTCCCACCGGCAAGTCTTTTAGTAAAAGAACGACAGACACAGTCTGCAGGACAGGAACAGTATTTAAAAGAAACGGCAGTAAAATTACAGCAGACACTTGCAAGCTTTGGTGTAAATGTAACGATTACAAATATTAGCTGTGGACCATCCGTTACAAGATATGAGATGTTTCCTGAACAGGGAACAAAAGTAAGTAAGATTCTTTCTCTTACAGATGATATCAAGCTTAATCTTGCAGCATCAGATATTCGAATCGAGGCCCCGATTCCAGGAAAAGCAGCAATAGGAATTGAGATTCCAAATAAACATAATCAGACAGTACATTTTAGAGATTTAATCGAGAGCCGTACGTTTAATACCTTTAAGTCGAAACTGGCATTTGCTGTTGGAAAGGATATTGCAGGAAAAACTGTTGTCACTGATCTTGCAAAGATGCCTCATTTGCTGATTGCCGGTGCTACAGGTTCCGGTAAATCGGTGTGCATCAATACATTGATTATGAGTATTTTATATAAAGCTTCGTCAGAAGAGGTAAAACTTATCATGGTGGATCCTAAGATGGTAGAACTTAGTATTTATAATGGAATTCCACACTTGCTTATTCCAGTTGTCACCGATCCCAAGAAAGCATCTGGTGCTTTAAACTGGGCAGTAGCAGAAATGACAAACCGTTATAAGAAGTTTACCGAAACTGGTGTCCGTAATATTGAAGGCTATAATGAAAAAGTAAAAGAACTTCAGAAATCTGGAGAGATTGCCCCAGAATCATTGAAGAAAATGCCGCAGATTGTTATTATTATTGATGAGCTTGCAGATCTTATGATGGTTGCACCAGGTGAAGTGGAAGATGCAATTGTGCGCTTGTCACAGCTTGCCAGAGCTGCCGGAATCCACCTTGTTATTGCAACACAGCGTCCGTCCGTTAATGTTATTACAGGACTGATTAAAGCTAATGTACCATCAAGGATTGCATTCTCCGTATCTTCTGGTGTAGATAGTCGTACAATTATTGATATGAATGGTGCAGAGAAGCTTCTTGGTAAGGGAGATATGCTCTTTTATCCGGCAGGATATTCAAAACCTGTTCGAGTGCAGGGAGCATTCATTTCAGATGATGAGATAAACAGTGTTGTTGAATTTTTAAAAGAAAATGAAGATGTTGCAATTTATGATGAAGAAGTTACCGAAACAATTGAGAATAAGTTAAAGAGTAATGCAATATCTCAGGAGAGGGATGAATATTTTGAGGCGGCGGCTCGTTTTGTAGTAGAAAAAGACAAGGCATCCATTGGTATGTTACAGAGAATGTTTAAGGTAGGATTTAATCGGGCTGCCAGAATTGTTGATCAGCTTGCTGATGCGGGAATTGTAGGTCCGGAGGAAGGAACAAAGCCGCGTAAGGTCTTAATGTCTTCTGAACAATTAGAATCCTATTTTGAGGAATATTTGTAAAAATTTTATAAAAAGATACCAGAAATATACTGGAAATTGAACACCGGGACTTTACGAAATGAAAAATATGTTGTATTATTAAATATCTTGTGACTATTGAAATAAGATAAGTATTGAAGATATATCTTGTTTTAAGTACTGAATAGTTGCGATATCCTGTGTGAATACATAATAAAAAACACAGAATAAACGAAGAAAGAGGAGATAATATGTCTTTAAGAATCGATGGAAAAAAGATATCTTCTGATATTAAAGAAGAATTAAAAGAACAGGTAAAACAGTTAAAAGAAGAGGGAATTTCCGTCTGTTTAGCTGTAATTCAGGTAGGGAATGACCCTGCATCAAGCGTATATGTGAATAATAAGAAGAAAGCATGTGCATATATTGGAATTGAATCACAGGCATATGAACTTCCAGAAGAGACGACACAGGAAGAACTGCTCGCATTAATCGAACGACTGAATAAAGATGATCAGGTAAATGGTATTCTTGTACAGCTTCCTATTCCTGCACATATGGATGAGAAGGAGATTATTCAGGCAATTTCTCCTGCAAAAGATGTTGATGGATTCCACCCGCAGAGTGTTGGAGCATTATCTACAGGCGAACCAGGATTTGTATCCTGTACTCCTGCAGGGATTATCCAGTTATTAAAGCGTTCAGGAATTTCTATTGATGGAAAAGATTGTGTCGTTGTTGGACGAAGTAACATTGTTGGTAAACCGATGTCAATGTTACTTTTAAGAGAGAATGGAACAGTAACTATTTGTCATTCTCACACAAAGAATTTGAAAGAAGTATGCCAGAGAGCAGATATCTTGGTTGCAGCAATCGGTAAACCAAAGTTCTTTGATGACAGCTATGTGAAGGATGGAGCTGTTGTTATTGATGTAGGAATCCACAGAAATGCCGATAATAAGCTTTGTGGAGATGTTGATTATGATAAGGTTGTAGATAAAGTTTCTGCCATTACTCCTGTACCAGGCGGAGTAGGTCCTATGACCATTGCTATGTTAATGAATAACTGCGTAGAAGCAGCGTTAAGGATGAATAACCGATGAGAAATGTATTATTTGTATCATTAGGATGCGACAAGAATCTTGTAGATAGTGAGAAAATGCTTGGACTTTTAAATGAGGCTGGTTACCATGTAGCGCAGGAAGAGTCTGAGGCAGATGCTATTGTTGTAAATACGTGTTGCTTTATCCATGATGCCAAAGAAGAAAGTGTGGAAACCATTCTTGAGATGGCGGAATGGAAAAAGAAGGGAACACTGAAAGCACTTATTGTAACAGGTTGTATGGCGCAGCGTTATCAGGAAGAAATTCAGCAGGAGATTCCTGAGGTAGATGCGGTAATTGGAACTACTGGTTACACAGAAATCGTTCCAATTCTTGACGAGATTTTAGATGCGGCAGAAGCTCCACAGACAGAAAATCTGACAGAGTCAGAAGAACAAAAAGAGAAGTCTTTTGTAAATTGCTGTCCTTCCATTGATCTGCTTCCTGCTTCTTTAGCAGATAAGAGGGTAGTAACTACTGGCGGATATACTGCTTATTTAAAGATTGCTGAAGGATGTAATAAACGTTGCACGTATTGTATTATTCCATATATTCGTGGGCATTACCGTAGCTTTCCTATGGAAGATTTATTAGAAGAAGCAAGAAAGCTTGCAGAGAGTGGAGTAAAGGAATTAATTCTTATTGCACAGGAAACAACGGTTTATGGAATGGATTGCTATGGAAGAAAGGCATTACCTGAATTACTGACAAAACTTTGTGAGATAGAGGGAATTGAGTGGATTCGTATTTTATATTGCTATCCAGAGGAAATTACGGATGAACTCATTGCTGTAATGAAAAAAGAGAAGAAGATTTGTCATTATCTTGATATTCCGATTCAACACAGTGAAGATACGATACTCAAGCGTATGGGAAGAAGAACAAACAGAGAAGAATTAGTTTCTCTTGTAGAAAAGTTAAGAAAAGAAATTCCGGACATTATTCTCAGAACAACTTTAATTACAGGTTTTCCTGGAGAGACAGAACAAGAATTTAACAACATGGTAGACTTTGTAGACAGCATGGAGTTTGACCGATTAGGTGTGTTCCCGTATTCTGTGGAAGAGGGAACAAAGGCAGCTGAGATGGATCATCAGATTGCTGAAGATGTCAAAGAAAGTCGCAGGGATGAGATTATGGCATTACAGCAGGAAATTTCTGCTGCAAAGGCAGAGAGTCGAATTGGTCAGGAGATGTCCGTTTTAATAGAGGGCTATTTATATGAAGATGATATCTATATAGGAAGAACCTATATGGATGCACCTAAAGTGGACGGAAATGTATTTGTCCGTGCAGAGGAAGAACTAATTTCCGGAGACATGGTTCCTGTTCGAATTACAGGAGCGAACGAGTATGATTTGATGGGAGATGTTATTTATGCCGATGAATTTACCGAATAAGCTTACAATTGTGCGAATCGTCATGATTCCGTTTTTCGTATTTTTTATGCTGACAGATTTTGTTGCTGGTTCTAAATGGATTGCTACGGTACTTTTCTGTGCAGCTAGTATTACAGATTTTTTAGATGGACATATTGCGAGAAAGTATAACTTGGTAACAAACTTTGGAAAGTTTATGGATCCACTTGCAGATAAGATGCTTGTTTCTTCCGCATTTATCTGTCTTGTTGCACAGGAAAAGATTGCTGCATGGATTGTTATTGTTATCATTGCAAGAGAGTTTGTCATCAGTGGTTTTCGTTTGGTAGCTAGTGATAATGGTGTCGTTATTGCAGCAAGTTATTGGGGTAAGTTTAAGACAAATTTCCAGATGTTTGCCATTATTTTACTTATGTTAAATCTTGGGGAGAATTTCCCTGCATATGCTGGAGGAATACATATTGTTGAACAGATTCTTGTATATATTGCACTGATTCTTACTATTGTTTCTCTAGTAGATTATCTTGCTAAGAATATTGATGTGCTAAAAGAGGGAGGCAATGAAAAATAATGAGTTCCGATAGGATTATGGCAGAAGAACCAATAGAAAAAAAGATTACACGTATCCTGATTCACAAGAACATGTCAGTAACTACTGCCGAATCCTGTACAGGTGGGCTAGTAGCAGGCACGCTTGTAAATGCCGACGGAATTTCAGAAGTTTTTAAAGAAGGCTATATTACTTACTCGAATGAGGCCAAGAACAAACTTCTTGGGGTGAGTGAGGAAACGTTAGCGACATACGGTGCTGTTTCAAGGCAAACCGCAGCAGAGATGGCTGAGGGTGCTGCAAGAGCAGCTGGTGCAGACGCATCTGTTGTCACGACAGGTATTGCAGGACCAGGTGGCGGAACAGAAGAAAAACCAGTAGGATTAGTTTATATTGGGTGTTATGTGAAAGGTCGTACGATAGTAAAGCGTTGCTTTTATGGCGGGGATCGTCAGGCTGTTCGCTACAGTGCAGTTAAAGAAGCTCTGGAAATTTTATATTGTCAGCTTCTTGCAGATGGACAGTAGACAAATATAATAAAATGTTCTGTAACTGAATTTAAGAAGCAGAATATGTACGAATAAAACGTATAAAGTGTATTTAACAGCAGATAAGGTACATTTTATGCGTTTTTTCGTTTACAGACTTGATTTTTTGAGCTACATGATATAGTCTATATAACACAGAAGATATCTTTGAAAGAATGGGATGATAAATATGAGAATAGAACTTGATTTTAACAGCCCGGAAGCAATCTACATACAGCTTCGCAATCAGATTGTTATGCAGATAGCACAGGAACAACTAAGAGACGGAGATTCTCTTCCTTCTGTACGGTGCCTGGCAGGAGAACTTGGTGTGAATATGCATACGGTAAATAAAGCATATGCCATGCTCCGACAGGAAGGTTATTTAAAACTTGACAGAAGAAGAGGAGCCGTGATTTCTGTTCAGATTAGTAACAAAGCAGAAGAGATGACAAAAGTAAATGGATATATGCAGATGATTGTGGCACAGGCAATTTGTAAGGAGATTACAAAGGATGAAATGAAACAATTAGTAGAGGATATGTATGATACATTTCTTGTTATAGAAGAGGAAGAATAGAAAGCGAGGAGTCAGATGAGAACAGAATATAATAACTATGCTTCCGAAGCACTAGAAAGGGCGGCGCAGGATGCGATGTCTTGTCACCAGAAATATGTAGGGACAGAGCATCTTATTCTGGGACTTTTAGCACAGTCAGATTCTCTTGCCGGTCGTGTTCTTGGACGGAATGGTCTCAGTTATGAGAATTTTTTAGAGGCAGTTCTTGGCGAGTCAGCCGCATTAGGAGATAATGGAAGACAGGCATTTCTTGGATACAGTCCGAAAGCAGAACATGTTCTTTCTATAAGTGAGGAAGAAGCACTGCGTATGCATTCTGAACAGATAGGAACAGAACATATTTTGCTTGCTGTAATCAAGGAAAAAGATTGTATTGCCCTTCGATTGATGAAGGGGATGAATATTAATCTGAAAAAAATTTATGTAGATATTTTAGTTGCAACTGGAATGGATGTGGCAAGAGCACAAAAGGAATACCAGTCTCTTACTGCACCGAAAAAGAATAAGCGCAAAAATTCTATGATAGCTACATATTGTGTTGATTTAACACAGAAAGTGCGGGATGGAAAGTTAGATCCTATTGTTGGAAGAAGTCATGAGATTGAACGAATGATTCAGATATTGAGTCGTCGTACTAAAAACAGCCCTTGTCTTGTTGGAGAACCAGGTGTAGGTAAGACAGCAATTGTAGAAGGACTGGCACAGTGGATTATTCGTGGTGAGGTTCCAGAAATGCTCTGGGAGAAAAAGGTAATGACTTTAGATTTGCCGGGAATGATAGCAGGATCTAAATACAGAGGAGAGTTTGAAGAGAGAATTAAAAAACTTCTTCAGGAAGTGATTGCCAGAGGGGATATTCTTCTTTTCGTAGATGAGATTCACACGATGATTGGAGCTGGTGGGGCAGAAGGAGCGATTGATGCATCTAATATTATGAAGCCATTTCTTGCCAGAGGAGAGATACAGTTAATCGGTGCGACAACCCGCGAAGAATATCGAAAGTATATTGAAAAAGATGCTGCTTTTGAGCGTCGTTTTCAACCGATTGTAGTAGAAGAACCGACAGAAGAAGAAGCGGTTGCGATTCTTAATGGTTTAAAGGAGAAGTATGAGCAGCATCACCATGTACATTATACTGCAGGAGCGATTCAGGCAGCTGTAGAGTTGTCAGAGCGCTACATCAGTGACCGTTTCCTTCCGGATAAGGCGATTGATGTTATGGATGAGGCAGCTTCGAAAAAAAGAGTCGGATTGTATACAATGCCTGATGCGATGCGAGCATTAGAAGAAGAGTTCGATAAATATGGCAAGAGAAAAGAAGATGCACTTGCTGAGGGTAATCTTCGTAAAGCAAAAACCAATAATACAAAGCAGAAAACAGTACAGGCAAAGCTGGAAGAAGAAAGAAAACTCTGGGAGCAAAAGAAAGCAGTCAGCCGTGTTACTGTTACAGAGAATGATGTGGCAGCCGTTGTTTCCTCCTGGACAAAGATTCCGGTAACTCGTATCAGCCAGAGCGAATCTCAGCGTCTGCTTGGTCTTGAGAATACATTAAAGAAAAGAGTGATTGGGCAGGACGAAGCGGTAACGATGTTGGCAAAGGCAATCAAGCGTGGCCGTGTTGGATTAAAAGACCCGAAACGTCCTATTGGTTCCTTTATGTTTTTAGGGCCAACAGGTGTAGGAAAGACAGAACTATCCAAAGCACTTGCAGAAGCATTATTTGGTGATGAGAATGCGATGATTCGTGTTGATATGTCCGAGTACATGGAAAAGCATAGTGTGTCTAAACTCATTGGTTCTCCTCCAGGATATGTAGGATATGAAGAGGGGGGACAACTTTCTGAGCAGGTACGCCGCCATCCATACAGTGTCATTTTGTTTGATGAGATTGAGAAGGCACATGGTGATGTATTTAATATACTGTTACAGGTGCTTGATGACGGGCAGATTACCGATTCGAACGGACGGAAGGTAGACTTTAAGAATACCGTTATCATTATGACTTCGAATGCTGGGGCACAGAGAATTATGGCACCGAAGAATCTTGGATTTATTACAGAAAAAAGTGCCAAGGAAGACCATGAGCGTATGAAGTCTCACGTAATGGAGGAAGTAAAACAGATATTTAAGCCGGAATTTATTAACCGTGTTGACGGTATTATGGTGTTCCATACATTAGAAAAGCCAGAACAGAAGAAAATCGTAGAATTGCTATTAAAAGAATTATCCGACAGACTTTCAAAGAATCCAGGATTTGTTTTGGAATTTTCTGATAAAGTGGCAGACTATGTCCTTGAAAAAGGATATGACCCACAGTACGGTGCGAGACCACTTCGACGTGCAATACAGAATGAATTAGAAGATTTTCTGGCAGATGAATATCTTGAAGGTCACATGAAAAATAATGACAGGATTCTTCTTGATATTAATGATGGAAAACCAGTTGTCAAGAGAGCAGAAAAGAAGCAAAAGTAAATACATGATTTGTGAGAATTGATTTTCTTTTTCTATGCAGTTTGTGGTATAGTTTCAAACAACATGTGCGTATTTGAAAATGCTCTAAGAGAAAGGAACTCTATTGTGATGTAGTGTGCACATGAATTCATTATATGATTTGTCATAGAAATTTTGTAAAATAATTTTTAATAATTATGTGTTTTTTGTAGAAAAATTCCCCGTTTTCTTGTATAATAACGGTAACTTGACAGATATAAATACGGAGGATATAACAATGGCTAACGTAAAAGAACTATTAAAAGCAGAAGACAATGGAAGTTTGAGCTTTGGAGATTACAGTCTCACACAGAAGACAAAGCTTGATGACTTCTCATTCGAGGGCGATGTATATAAAGTAAAAACATTTCAGGAGATTACCCGCTTAGAGAAAAATGGTGGTGTTGTATATGAATCTGTACCAGGTTCTGCGGTACATGGCTACAAAGAGACAGAACGTCAGATTGTATTTGAGACAGAGGCAGCGGACGACTTACAGATTACCCTCGAAGTAGAGCCTGAAAAGGAATACAAAGTATATGTTAATGATACAAATATTGGCAAGCTTAAATCAAGTCTCAGTGGAAAGATTAGTTTCAGTATTGAATTAGATGCAGGAGAGACAGCAAAAGTTCAGATTGTAAAATAATACATAGCGACGAATTTAATTCGTTGGGATGACAAACGAACCCTTGCAATAAAATAATTCATTTCTGTGACTTTAGTCGCTGCGGGATGAAGTCTTCTATAAAAAGTCCCTTATTAAAATTATTGATTTTGATTTCGTTGTAAAAAACACAAAAGTTGCAAAATCAATAACTTTTAATAAGGGGCTTTTCTAATGGAGTGATATTCTCGCAGCTCCGAGACCACCGAAGTGGATTATTTCATTACAGGAGGTCTGTCTTTGGCTAGACAGGTTGAATTAATAACAATATTATGCTTCAGTGGAGATTAGAGTTTGTCTGTTTATTAAAATTGGAAAGGAGCATTATGGCAAAATCAAAGGTAAAGACCGTATTTTTCTGCAGAGAATGCGGTTACGAAACCCCAAAATGGATGGGACAGTGTCCTGGTTGTCATCAGTGGAATACGATGACCGAGGAAAAGGTAAGTTCGGTATCAAAAGGGGATGGAAGAAGAGGAGAGAGTCTGCCTCGTCAACAGCTTACTGGATTATTTGAAGTTTCTATGGAGAAAGAAGACCGGTCAAGCTCCGGAATTCCAGAACTTGATCGGGTTCTTGGTGGGGGAATCGTAAAAGGCTCTCTTACATTAGTCGGTGGTGACCCTGGGATTGGAAAGTCCACTCTGCTCCTGCAAATTTGTCGTTATCAGGCAAACAGCGGGAAAAAAGTAGTTTATGTTTCCGGAGAGGAATCTTTAAAGCAGATTAAGATGCGGGCACAGAGGCTTGGTGGTTTTAAACAGAATGTGTTCCTGCTTTGTGAGACAGATATTCATGCAGCGGCAGAGGCAGTAAGAGAGGCAAAGCCAGATATGGTCGTTGTCGATTCTGTACAGACGATGTATAGCGAAGAAATTACTTCAGCGGCAGGAAGTGTCAGTCAGGTGAGAGAAGTTACTTCTGTATTGATGCAACTTGCAAAAGTAGAGGGAATTGCTGTATTTTTAGTTGGTCATGTGACGAAGGAAGGGGTTGTTGCAGGACCAAAGACATTAGAGCATATGGTAGATACTGTTCTTTATTTTGAGGGGGATCAGACTGCGATTTATCGAATTCTTCGTGGAGTAAAGAATCGTTTTGGTTCCACGAATGAAATCGGGGTATTTGAGATGAAAGAACAAGGGCTTGTCGAAGTGGAGAATCCGTCAAAGGTAATGCTTGATGGCAGACCGACAGATGCGTCAGGTTCCGTGGTTGTCTGTTCAATGGAAGGTACCAGGCCGCTATTAATTGAAATTCAGGCATTAGTTTCCCCAACAAGTTTTAATATGCCAAGACGTACTACAGTAGGAATTGATTTTAACCGTGTGAACCTGTTATTGGCAGTTCTTGAGAAAAAGGCAGGAATGCAGCTTGGAGGCTGCGATGCCTATGTCAATCTTGCCGGAGGGATGAAGCTTGGAGAACCGGCGATTGATCTTGGAATTATCTGTGCGGTTGTGTCAAGTTATCGGAATCTTCCTGTTCATGAAGGAACATTGATTTTTGGAGAGGTAGGTCTTACTGGAGAAGTCCGAGGGGTCAGTCACGTAGAACAGCGACTTGCCGAAGCAATCAAAATGGGTTTTACCAGATGTATTATGCCAAAAACGAATGCAGAAGTACTCGGAGATAATATTTGTCAGAAGATTCAGGTAATTGGTGTATCTAATGTGAGAGAAGTCATTCAGGTATTATGATTTTTATATAATGCAAAAAAGACCATATAACACAAAATAATACAGTAGAAAAATGTAAAAACGAGGAGAGACTTTATATTTTTAACTAAAAAGCCCCTAATACGATAGGATTTAATGATTGCTTGTATTTTCCTAGTATGCTATAATCTCCGTATGCATAGTTGTTTTAGAAGATGCAGTATAGAATACGGAGGAAGAGAAATGTTTAGTTTTGATTATGTGAAGGATTTTGATCCAGAAGTTGCAAAAGCAATGGAGGATGAGCTCGGAAGACAGAGAAATAATCTGGAGCTGATTGCCTCAGAAAACTTAGTATCTGAAGCAGTGATGGCAGCAATGGGAAGCCACCTTACAAATAAATACGCAGAAGGATATCCAGGAAAACGTTATTATGGTGGATGTCA
>NZ_CAKRCF010000055.1 GCF_934307085.1 uncultured Anaerobutyricum sp. | reverse complement strand
ATTTTCAATGCAAAATACAGCAAACTCCAGCTCACTGGAATTTTTGATTTTTTCATCCGTCATCATACGCAAGTCCTCCTTACTTTATTTTAGCCAAAACATCCTTGAAAATTGCATAATTCTTCTTGCCATCCAGTACCAAATGTTTCTGTCTTGCTAAAAATGCAAAATCCAATCCCATTTCCAAAATAAATTTTTCCAATTCCCTTCTATAACTTGAAATGCCAAATTGGCATTTCAAAACCACACCAACTGCTTACTGTTATATTACCCTATTTTTCTCATTATGCCTACTGATATTTCATGTTCTCACATAATAATGAGGTCGCAATCCACGACCTCATCATCGTCATTAAAACATAAATCCGTTCCTTGAGAATAAGCAAGGAATCATTGATGCATTTTCTATTTTACGAGAAACCCTATAATATATCCATGTTAATCCAATCACTTGCAAGCAACGAAGCAGGGATTTATCTCTGCTTTCCCATTTTCTTCTCTATTGCTTCCGGAACTCTGATCAGACCAAATCTCCATAGTATCGGATAAATATATGAAACTCCTCTAATATCTCCAAGTGCTTTCGGTTTCTTCACTTCTTCTGAAATCCTTTTACCATTTTCAAATGCCAGCACCACACTACTCCAAGCAAGACTCTTACTTTTCTCTCTTCGGTCTATCAGCAGCTCTCTGTTATACTCTCCATTTTTACCAATCTTTAATTTATATCGGAACGGTAATCCTGTTGCCGTTTTAAATGGATAATCCTGAAATGCAATCACAGCCTGCCACAGATTTTCTTCTGATGATATTTCCTTTAGAAGCCGCACCTGCTCCTGTCGAATCTTATATGTCCGGCATCGCTCCGCATTTAGACTTATCTCTGCCGCATTATAAATTCCTTTTGTGTAGGGCAGATAGGAATGAACCGATGCTCTGGAAAGACCTGTGAGTTTCATAATCTCCGGAATCTTTTTTCCTGACTGATGCAGATCATTGATTTCTGTACATATATCTGATGTGAACACATCAGCAGTAATAAGTAGCTTACGGAGTTTAAGTAGACTAATATTTAACTCATCTGCCAGTGATCTTAAGGAATCTGCCTCTTCATAGGCATCTCTTAACTCTTGAAGAAAATTGTTAAATTGAAGTTCTGGATTATATTCTGGTTTCTTTTTCGGTCTTCCTGCCATTTTATAGCTCCTATTTCCATGTGAATCCAATCGTCTTGCACCTAAAACAGAGGATTCCCTGCTATCCCCACACTACTAAGTATCTTCCAAATCCCCATCCTACTAACATCCCCACCGTATTTGTAACCACGTCATCCAACTGACAGTATCCTCGCTGTGTAATAAGCTGACTTAACTCAATTCCACATGAACATAAGAATCCTATGAACACGCAGAATCTCACTTTTCTCATCCGCTTAAATACCATTGGTGCTAAAAATCCAAACGGAACAAACATAATAATATTCTCTATAAAGTAAGCATGCGCTATCGCTGTTTGCCCCCATGTTCCAAATAAATTCAAGTCTATCTGCTGTCGACTTCCTGGTTCACGTGAAAAAAAAGCTGTCTGCATGAGAATCTCTATGTAAATTATGAATAGAATACAGGAAAATCGAATTCTCCCTTTCCCCTTTTTGTATATTTTAAAAATGAGAACACCTGCCATAGTGATGATTATGGCAGGAAACAAATAACTTATGGGTTGTCTAAAGTCCATTATTATATTATTCCATATATTTTCTGTTGAATAATTAATCTTAAACACTCCTTAACGATATTTACTCTTATCTTTTGTGCCATCCTCCCCGCCTATAGGAGGAGAATGTCACCATCAAACTGATAATAAAAAAAGTTTTTTCTCCTTCTACATTTTTTCTTCTACAGTTCTTGCCAATTCTCCCTCAACTACCTGTGCCTCCTCTTTCGTTGCTGCACTAACAGAAATATAAGCCTTCAATTTCGGCTCAGTTCCTGAAGGGCGAACTACGATAGAACAGTTATCTTCTAAGAAGAATTTAAGGACATCTGATTTTGGAAGTCCATCGATTCCCTCACTATAATCAAGGCATTTAAGAACTTTTTTGTCTGCAAACTCTGTGATGGATTTGCGGAAAGATGCCATGATATTCTGCATTTTTTCGAAACCAGCAGGGCCTTCAAAGGTATAAGAATGAAGTGTATTAAGGCAGTATCCATATTCTGCATAGAGTTCATTTAGCCTTTCAAATAATCCAATTCCCTGAGAAGCATAGTAAGTGAACATTTCGCAGATGAGAAATGCTGCGTTTACGCCATCTTTATCCCGTACATAGCTGCCGGATAAGTAACCATAGCTTTCTTCCATTCCGAAAATATAAGAGCTTTCTTTTCCCTGTTTTTCGAGAAAACCAATCTGCTCTCCGATAAACTTAAATCCAGTAAGGACATTGATCGTTTTCACACCATATTTCGCAGCAATACGTTCTGCCATATCGATAGTTACGATGGTTTTTACAGTGACAGGGTCTTGTGGCATTGTCTTCATCTGGGTACGGCGGGAACAGATATAGTCTAATAATAACATTCCGGTTTCATTTCCAGAAAGAAGAACATATTCTCCCTGTGTATTTTTTACTGCTATACCAACACGATCACAGTCTGGATCAGTTGCTAAAAGTAAGTCTGCATTGTTTTTCTTTGCATACTCTATTCCAAGTTCCATTGCTTCTTTTACTTCTGGGTTAGGATATGGACAGGTTGGGAAATTACCATCTGGCTGTTCCTGTTCTTTTACGACAGTTATATTTGTATAACCAGATTCTTTTAATGTACGAATGACGGGCTTTAAGCCTGTACCATTTAAAGGAGAATAAACAATCGCAACATCTTTGTTGACCTGTGTGTCTCCTAATACAGATTCTTTTTTTACCTCTTCTATAAATGCAGTATAAATTTCTTCTGATATATAAGAAATTTTTCCGGCTTCAAATCCCTCTTCAAAAGATATCCTTTTTACATCATCAAAAATATCTAGTTTTTCTATTTCTGCAAGAATTTCTGCTGCTGCTTCAGTTGTAATCTGGCAGCCATCTGCCCCATATACTTTATATCCATTATATTTAGCTGGGTTATGAGAAGCAGTTACCATAACACCAGCTGCACATCCCAGATAACGCACTGCAAAAGAAAGACAAGGTGTTGGCATCAGTTCAGAATAGATTGCTACTTTAATTCCGTTTGCTGCAAATACTCCTGCTGCTACTTTGGCAAATACATCGGATTTGATACGAGAATCAAAGCTAATCGCAATCTTTCTTTTCTCTGAAACAAAATTTTTAATAACATAATCTGCAAGTCCCTGAGAAGCTTTTGCAACCGTATGTACATTCAAACGGTTTGTTCCAGCACCAATAACACCTCTTAAACCACCAGTTCCAAATGTTAAATCTTTATAAAAAGCATCTTCTATCTTCTCTTCATTTCCTGCAATATCTTTTAATTCATTTATCACATCAATATCAGCAATTGCTCGTTCTGTCCAGCGCTGATAGTTATTTAAAATTGCATCATTCATGGTAAATTCTCCTATTATTCTGTCTATTAAAATAAGTCAAAATAAAATATTTTTATTCGTTCAATATCCACTCGCAAAATGTATCGCAATATTCCTTCTGTTCGGCAGTTATTTTTCCATATAAAATTTAGAAATATATTCATTTATATCAATATAATCTATATGTTTATTAAAATACTGTATGACCAAAAAATTATATCTCTAATTCAAATTTTTCCTTATCATGTACACTGATATCTTTGCCCATCTGCACTTCTATTACCTGTAATTCTGTATCTGCAACAATTGTGTGCTTACAGCCAGCAGGCATTCTAAGTACATCTCCCGGTCTTACAATCTGTTTCTGTCCATCAATTATTGTGTAACCTGTACCAGAAACAACTGTCCAGACTTCGTCCCTGTTTGTATGGCTGTGATAATTCATTTTGTGTCCCGGATTTAAGGTAACTTTAATTGTAAGACTTTCTTTCTCCACATCTAATACGCGGAAACTTCCCCAGGATTTTTCTGCAAACATAACCTGTTTATTAAATGTCTCTA
This sequence comes from uncultured Anaerobutyricum sp., assembly GCF_934307085.1. Classification (GTDB taxonomy): domain Bacteria; phylum Bacillota; class Clostridia; order Lachnospirales; family Lachnospiraceae; genus Anaerobutyricum. The sequence goes on along the minus strand of NZ_CAKRCF010000055.1, from coordinate 11,720 downwards.
CAAATGGTTTAATGTAACTGGACTGTTCTTTATCGGAAACAAGGATTCCTTCCGGGCTGGCAGATACAACAACGTCTTTTAATCCCATGCAGAGTACCGGCATATTTAATTCATTTACAACATGAACATTTTCACATTTTTCATTAAAAAGTGCTTCTCCAACATTGTTGCTATCCATTGCCTCTGTCAAAGTATTCCATGTACCAAGATCTTTCCATGTGCCAGAGAAACGCATTACTTCGATTAATAGCTCATGCTCTACTACCGCATAGTCAAAACTGATTTTTTTCAGTGTATTATATTTTGCGAATAAATCATCATAATTTTTAAAGTCAATTAATTCATGCGCACGATTTAATACATATCCAAGCTTAAATGCAAATACTCCGCCATTCCACAATGCGCCCTGAGAAATGTAGCCTTCTGCTACTTCTGCCGTTGGCTTTTCCTTAAACATAGAAACTTCGCTGATGTTTTCTTTACTCTTTGGAATGATATATCCATATTTTTCACTTGGATATGTAGGTTCGATTCCCATTAAAACAAGATTTGCTTCACTTTCTGCTGCTCTGTTTCCTAATGCTTCAATTGTTTTGAAATAATCATCTTCTACATATGGGTCTACCGGACAGATAACAACAGCTTCTTCTTCCCCTACATGCTGCACATCTTTTAAATATGCTGCTGCTAATGCAATCGCTGGAAAAGTATCTCTTCTGCAAGGTTCTACGCTGATTCCGACATTTTCCCCTAACTGATTATGAATCGCAGACACCTGAGACTTAGAAGTTGCGATTGTAACGGTAGCATCTGTATCTACTGTACGAATCTGACGGTACACACGCTGCACCATAGATTCTAACTCACCATCTTCTTTATGAAAAATCTTAATAAACTGTTTTGAACGAATCTCATTGGATAAAGGCCATAAACGCTGACCTGAACCACCAGATAATAATACAATATTCATCTATTCTTTCCCCTTATATTCTTACAATTTTATAGTTATTATTAAAAATTTCATTACTAATTGTTTTTATAAAAAAGTATTACATTTATTCAAAATCACTTTTCACAACACATTCGTAACATCCATTTTTTGCTTATATAATTATTAAAGTTACTAAAAAAGGCCACCGCCCGACTGGGGCAAGCGGCCTGTCTATTATATCTATCTTTCAGCTCTCATTGGGTTATTTAAGAAATCCTCATAAGATAAGCGGATACCTTCTTCTAACTCTGTCTTGTAAGTCCATCCAAGATTTGTTGCCTTAGAAACATCTAATAACTTACGTGGTGTACCGTTTGGCTTACTGGAATCCCACTTAATCTCACCTTCGTAACCAATCACCTTAGCTACTAACTCTGTAAGTTCTTTGATTGTTAACTCTTTACCTGTACCAGCATTTACAGTCTCATCTCCGCTGTAGTTATTCATTAAGAATACACAGAGATTTGCAAGATCATCAACATATAAGAACTCACGTAATGGTGAACCGTCTCCCCAACATGTAACTTCTTTTAATCCGTTTACCTTTGCCTCGTGGAAACGACGGATTAAAGCAGGAAGTACATGGCTGTGTGTTGGATGATAGTTGTCATTTGGTCCGTAAAGGTTTGTAGGCATTACAGAAATATAATCTGTTCCATACTGTTTATTTAAGAACTCGCAGTATTTTAATCCGGAAATCTTAGCTAATGCATATGCTTCATTTGTCTTTTCAAGCTCAGAAGTAAGCAGACAGCTTTCCTTCATTGGCTGTGGAGCCATACGAGGGTAAATGCAGGAAGAACCAAGGAATTCTAACTTCTTACATCCATTCTTCCATGCAGAATGAATTACATTCATCTCCAATACCATGTTTTCATACATGAAATCAGCTAATGCTTCCTGATTTGCAACAATACCGCCAACCTTAGCTGCCGCAAGGAAAATATACTCTGGCTTTTCTGCTGCAAAAAACTCTTCTACCGCATCCTGACGGCAAAGATCTAACTCTTTATGTGTACGGGTAATAATATTTGTATATCCCTGACGCTCTAATTCACGAACGATAGCAGAACCTACCATTCCTCTGTGACCAGCAACATAAATCTTTGCATTTTTCTCCATCATCGTTATCTATCTCCAATCCTTTGTCTAAAACACGTTTAATTATGCGTTTTTCATGGCAGCTTCTTTTTTTGCAAGCGCTCTGTCATGTTTTGCCATAATCTCAACTAACTCTTCATAACTTGTTTTCTGTGGGTTCCAGCCAAGAACAGTCTTAGCCTTTGTAGGATCTCCCCAAAGATTATCTACATCTGTAGGGCGGAACCACTGTGGATTAACACATACAAGCATCTTACCTGTCTCTGCATCGTAACCTTTTTCATCAATACCTTCGCCTTCCCAACGGATTGTAATTCCGTTAGCCGCAAAAGCTTTCTCTGTAAAGTCACGAACTGTATGCTGCTCACCTGTAGCAATAACGAAATCTTCTGGTGTATCATGCTGAAGGATCATCCACATACATTCTACATAATCCTTTGCATAACCCCAGTCACGTAAAGAATCCATATTTCCAAGCTCTAAGTGATCCTGAAGTCCCTCTGCGATACGTCCTGCTGCAAGAGTAATCTTACGAGTAACGAAGTTCTCTCCACGACGCTCAGATTCATGGTTGAATAAAATACCATTTACAGCAAACATTCCATAAGCTTCACGGTATTCCTTTGTAATCCAGAAACCATACTGTTTTGCAACTGCATATGGGCTGTATGGGTGGAATGGAGTAGTCTCACGCTGTGGAACTTCCTCTACCTTTCCGTAAAGCTCAGAAGTAGATGCCTGATAAACCTTTGTCTTCTTCTCAAGACCTAAGATACGGCAAGCCTCTAAAATACGAAGAACACCAAGTGCATCTACATCTCCTGAATACTCAGGTACATCAAAAGATACCTGAACATGAGACTGTGCAGCAAGGTTGTAAATCTCATCTGGCTGAACCATGCTGATAATACGGATCAAAGAAGAAGAATCAGATAAATCTCCATCGTGTAATGTAATCTTATCAATGATGTGGTCAATACGTGCAGTATTAGAAATAGAAGCACGACGGGTAATACCGTGAACCTCATATCCCTTCTCTAATAAAAATTCTGCTAAATAAGAACCGTCCTGTCCTGTAATACCTGTAATAAGAGCTTTTTTCATATATTGTTCCTAACCTTTCTTTATGAATTATATATCTGTTCTCAGTGATAATAACCTTATCACCGTACTTTTCTGTAACGGATATCATTGTAAATGATTTCAAACAAGAAAAAAATGGCATATAAAAAATAAAACTAGCACAATATTGGTTTTTAACTAATGTTGTGCCAGTTTTCTCTACCACTGCTTCCTGTATTCTCTTGGACTAATTCCTTCTATCTTTTTGAACATCCGGCTAAAATAATTCCCTCCATTCATGCCAACTGCAATTGCAATCTCCTCTAGCGTCTTATCTGTAAAACGAAGCATCTGCTTCGCTCTCGTAATCCTTTTCGCAATAAGATAACTATTAATTGTCGTTCCATAAGTTTCCTTAAAAATCTTAGTAAGATAATATTTATTAATAAAAAAACGAACTGCCAGTTCATCCAGCGAAATCTTTTCCGTATAATGTTCATCCAGATATTCTTTTAACTTTGTAAGCTCCATCCGCTTCTTTGAAACAGTACTATCCTCCGGATGCCAAGATTCCTCCATCAACATCGTAAGAAGCATACTCAGCTTCTCATTTATACGCATATCTCGAATATAATCCGATGAAGAAGCAAGTGAATAAATTTCTGTAAAAAGTCCCCTGAACTTTGACGGATTCTTCGGATGAAACATAGGTCTTCCCCCACGCTCCTTATACTTCTCATAAACTGCTGGAAGAAATGGCGCATAAAAATGACACCACTGCAATGACCATAATTTATTTTCATCTTCCATATAGACTGAACCTGCCACTCCCGCTCCTGTTCGGTGACTATACGCCTTTCGGCAATCAATAAATACACAATCACCCTTTTTCAAAAAATATGTATTTCCCTCATAGGCCAACTCTCCACATCCGTCCAGTACTACAAAACAAAGAAAAGAAACCAAATCTTTTCTTGAAGAAGTATGTGGAGCTATCGCTTTTAGTGAGCCAACTTCCTGTAAATGTAGAAGAGAAGAACGTGCAAAAGTTGATGGCGTATACAGAATACGCTCTGACTCAACCGAAGGTGTATTACCTGAAAAAAGTTCCTGCATTATTCTTCCCTCCTTATGCTCCATTCATATTCCATTTTCCTGACTTATATCTTTTGAAAAATAAAGTTCTCAATAATTATTTTAATCCACAGTCAAGAATCTATAGAATCCAACTTATTAGATATCACTGATGATTCATACTTTGCTAAAAAGAAATACATATTTCTTTCTGCCCCTACTGATGCTGATTTAATCTCTTAAATATTTAACATCCTGGCCACTTTTAAAATCCCGTGTGCAGAACTATTACAACATATCTCATTATTCATAACCATATCAATCGCCTTTTCAAAAGGAACCACAATTACCTCCACATCTTCCGTCGCATCAAGATGCTGCTCACTAACTTTTTTGCAATGATTTGCAAAATAAATATGCATATAGTTCGTAAGCTTAGCCGAACTTTCCACTGTAGCCCCCAAATACTGCCACTCATCCGACTCATAACCTGTCTCTTCTAGAAGCTCACGCTTTGCAACCGCTAAACCATCCGTCTCATCTTCTTCAAAAGTTCCTGCCGGAACCTCGATTAAGTCTCTATCATAACAATAACGGTATTCCTTCTTCAGAATACAATTACCTTCCTCATCAATTGCCACAATCGCTGCCGCATTATTAATCGTAATCACATAAAAATCATCAATCTTCTGTTCATTCGGAAGAACTACACTGTCCTTTCGAATCTTTACCCAGTGATTATCTACTAAACTCTCTGATTTTGTTGTTGTCCATTTATCCAAGGTCGTTCCTCCGTGATTCTATAAAATAATTCCCACAGCTCCATATTATCCAACCAACAAGTGTACCTACCGTATTCGTAACAACATCATCCAGCTGACAAAATCCTCGCTGTGTAATCAACTGACTAATCTCAATTATACAAGAAAACAAAAATCCTGCAAATACACAGTATCTCATCTTCTTCATCCGCCTAAACACCATTGGCATCAATACCCCAAACGGTATAAACATAATAATATTCTCAATAAAATACGCATGTGCTATCGGAGTCTCTCCCCATGTACCAAACAACCGAAGATCCATCTGCGTCCTGCTTCCCGGCTCTCTTGAGAAAAAAGCTGTCTGTAAAACAACTTGTATATAGATAATAAGAAGAAGACAAGATAGGGGGATTCTCGCATTCTCTCTCCTGCATATCTTATAAATAACTGCCAAAAAGACTGTTATAATTATTGCTGGCATCAGATAACTTATGGGCTGCTTAAAATCAAGTAATATGCTGTTCCAACTGTCTTTTGTTAAGTAAAAAATTCTTGTGTCACTCCCTTTAATATACTTTCTTAATTTTCTATATTTATTCCTTCTTCGTGCTCTTTCGGCAAAATAAATTCCTTTTCAAATAAACTTGGAGTATATGTATGTGTTGCTTTAAATAAATATTGTTCAAATTTATCAATGTCAAATAGTTTTTCCTCTTCTTCTGCACGTTCAAACACATATCCATAGATGCCCTCTCTTGAAGGAGAATTAGCCATCTTTCCATATTTATTTGAATTATAAACTAAAATATAATTTATATTATCCCTGACAAACTGTATATCTGAAATAATTTTCTCATCCAAAAGCATAACAATACTATCAAATAATTTCTTATATATCTCACCTGAATTAGTGCTGCCATTTTTAAATTCTATAAAATACCACTGTCCTTCAATATCTATATATAATGCATCATTAGACTTAGGTAAGATGCTCCATCCTTTACCTCGATTATATGCCTTGGGAATCTTATCAAAATTTATTACCTTCATTTTGCTTTCGCACATATATTCTCTTTTTTGTTTATCCCAAGATGATTTTTTTAATGTAGTTATATGATTAAGCAACTCTGGAAGATTATCTTTTACTTCATCTATCATATGTCTTTCCCTCTTATTGATTATTTAATTCATGTCTTAACGTATCTAATGCCTGAATTGGCGATGCCATCTTCTTATAAATTAAATCAATGTTATCTGTTACACGCTCTATAATAGCTCCTGCTTCTGTATTCGAAGCCAAATAATAATTCACTTTTTTATTTATCTCATATTTATGAGAAAACAAATCAAGCGCATCAACAAAATATGGGCTATGTGTTGTTACAATTATAGAAAGATCAAAATTTTTCTGTAATAATACAATTAATTGTGCATATACAATCTGCCATTGTGGATGTAAATGGATCTCTGGTTCGTCCAAAATCAGCACATCTTTATCTTTTAGACATCCCTTTTCAAGTAACATCTTTAAAATTGCAAACGACTTTATACCTGTTGAAAGATTATGAACAGATAATGGTTTATCCAGATTATCATTTTTCAAATAGATTTCTTCTCCCTGACCAAATATAATTTGTCCATCTACAACTGTCTTCAACACTTCATATATTTCTTTCAATTTTTCTTTTGCCCTTACAGATTCAACAACCCCGTCAAAAATATCGCGTTGGTTCTGTTTTAAGATTAATTTCTTCAATTCATCTTCCATTGTACTCACTCCATTATAATCGCCTGAAAGTTCATCTACAATGAATGGATTATCAATATAAATTGCCTTATGAATAATATTAATATCATTCTCCATTTTTACACACCTATTATCTTGGAAAAATAAGCGATTCTGTCTATTTTTAATCTTTAAAGCTAAAATAGAGTTGTCATGACTTCCTTTATCTAATAGAGAATTCGTCTGCGAAGAAAAAACTTTAGAAAAATATTCAGAAACTACTTCTAATATAATATTTTCCTCAGGTATTTCTAAAAAGGATTTTATATTCTCTCCAAGCTTGTGAATCATCTCCTCAAGCAAATCATCATCTATTTTGCCAACAATACTATTCTTATATTTATATAATTCTTTTCTAACATCTTCCTCTATTTTTTCTATTGAATTATTTTTGTTTCTTCTAATACTAGGTATCATAAGATTTGACAATAGATAAAGCCTATCATATCCACCATAAGTTATGTTTCCATCAAAATATTCATACATAATCTTTTCATTACTCTTTTCTACTTCTCTCATACGTTCATTAAAAATCTTTTCTTCAATATCTGACAAAGAATTAAATAATGAAAATAATATCTTCCCTACCGTACTCTTTCCCGTATTATTCTCTCCAGCAATTACTGTTATTCCATCTATAACAATATCTGCTTTTTTAATTTTGGCAAAATCCCTTATACTTAATTTCATTCATCTATCCTCTCCATCTATTTTTTCCAAATTTAATAATTAATTTTCTTTAATTGAAGATTTTTATAATAATATTACCATACTAATTATGTATATACCAATAAAGCTGGATTTTTATATTTATCTTATCATTTTCCCCTTATTCTTTCAACCATTTTTTATTTTTATTTCCATTTTATTCCTTCTATATTTATAAAAACACAGCGGCAATTTCTCACCGCTGCTTAGAAAACTTTACTTTATTTATAAGCTTTAATAATCTTTATAATAATCCTCATATCTCTATCTATCATCTCTTCATATTCTTTCTTATACCTTTCTGCATCCTGGTCATTAAAATGTGCAATCAAAGTTCGTAAATACGATAACTCATCTAACTCTGGATTCTTATGTCTATAATTTTCATCTGGATTATCTAATATCTTAATTCCATATTCGTCTGTAAGACTTTCCTCTTTTATCCAATCAACAAAATCACCTATTGTTTTATTCTCTATTAAATATTGGTATAATGCTACAAAACGATGAGCTTTTTCTTCAATTTTTAAAATACTACTCAAATATTTATAACTCGGATTATTTATGCTTACTTTTTCAAAATCTTTTAGTGTCTCAACCGATAACTTTTTTGTTTTTCCATAATAATCCTTTTTATCATAAATAGTAACATCACCAAGTCCAACATTGCCTTCTGCAAATAAATAACTAGTTTTTTGATGAACATATTCTATTCTAGGCAAATAAAAGTCTCTTACATATAATCTATAAAAAAGCTTATCCAGTAAATTTTTACATTCTTTTTCAATATCATTACACTCTTCTATCCAGTTCTCTTTCTTTACCGCTTTTTTAATTTTTAAATCAACAAATACTTCTTGCGATTTTCTATAAATATAAATTTCTTCTATTGCATCATTAACAATCGGCAGTAACAGTGTATCAAACTCAAAATTTTCTATTCCTCTAATCAAATATCTTGAATAAAATTGGTATTTATCTTCAATCATTCCTTTTACTTCCTTTGTTTTACCCATATAATTCTTTCTATCCTTTCTTACTCTTTACCTTCCACCCCATCCAATACAACACTTCTCCCATCGCTCCTCCAAGCGTATTGTAACACAAATCCAAAAACTGAAATGTCCCAGCCACCCATCACATCAGAAAGAGGATTCATCCACATATTACGGTTGAGCAAGGTTCGAAATAGAATCATTACAGTGAAAAATATAAGACAAAAAAGCTTACGGAAATACAAGGAGTTTTTAAATGTGCGAATCCCGGCAAGGCAGGCTACTTTGCTTCCCTTGCCGGTGTTAGTTGGCTGATATGCATACATATTCGTGAGGAGTACCGCAAACCAGAAGGGCTGGTAAAAGGGGCTGCCCCCTTTTACTTTACTGGGCATGAGTGATAACTACTTTCCTTTTTTAGTAGTTTAAGTATAGCACTATGCTTGGGCGAGGGCAATATGCTTACTTTCTCTTATAATCCGAACATTCTCCGAACATTCCATCAAAAAATCAGCAGACACAAAATACGGATTATTCCTATCTCCGTTTTTTACAATTAAGATAGAATCATCATCGGCAGCAAGAATAGTAATCTGATCACCGGTTTTCAAAACAAGTTTTATCTTCTTGATTTCTGCATCTTTTGTCACGGAGTATATTCCCAGAGTTTTCAGTTCTTTCTTATCCTTAATATCTCTGTATTTATTGGTGATTACACTTCCCACTGCACCGCCTATGATTGCGCCACCGCTAATAAACATTCCTATAAGTTTAGCAGGACCACCAACTTTTTTAGCTGTAGTTGTAAACCATTGATATAAACCCAAGTTACTCATCTTATCTCCCTTTTAGACAAACAATTGCTTGACATCATAATTTTGATCCTTAACAACCAGTTTATTTCCATATTTAGCAATAGACTTATTATATTCCAGCACTTCATTTTGTGAGAGTTTACTCACTATAAATTTACCGTTCTTCCCTCTGCCATATCCAATAGCCAATGTCGGAGTTGCAACAAATATGATATCCTTTAAGCCATCCACTCTGTCTCTTGTAAAAGATGGAACATCTGATGTAATAAAAGGATTCGCATCATCCGTCATCAAGAAGACTGGAGCCATTCTTTGCACAAATGCACTTTCTATCGTTTTCATCTTTCCACTGTCTGACTGTAGATAATCAACAAATGCTTTTATTATTGATGCATGCTTCATCTGATCATACGCAGTGACATCATCTTCATATGTTCTATCTGCTTCTGGGATTGTTATATTTTTCAGTTCGTCTGTGAATGGCACAAAATCATAAATAGAGTTGAATATTTCGTTACCAGCAATGCTTCTCCAGTTATAAATCATGCAGTATTTCATTAGAGTATTCAATTCGTCTTGAGTCACACTGCTACTTGTCGAAGTGTTTCTATTCGCATAAGCCTGCTTTATCTTATTTTCTACTGATTGAATAAATTGTCCCCAACTATTTTCATATGTGTGTGCCCATTCAGTTTCAACAAAGGTCCATCTTGAATTACCAAAATATTCCTTCAGATGTCTTTTTTCATCTTCTGTAAACTTTATTCCAGATGAATCTTTTATCTCCCATTTATCGAAATCGTAAAAATATTGATTAAGTAATTCTGGACTATTCAAATTCTTACCATCACATACCACGTTAAATTGCAGTATATCATCGTAAATCTCATGAAGTGCCTCGTCTGGCATATATGGGGAACCCGCTTTAATATCATGGAAGCCATTTTTCGCCATTATCTCCTTGGTGGAAAAGGATTTTAAAGTCCAATCCGAATTTTCTGGATTGGATTCACAATAACCCACGCCCTTATCAAACACCCAGACTTTTGGATTCTTACCGCTATTATGTTTCCACGCTTTCATGTAACATCTCGGAATAAGATGTTGATTCATTGCTACATCATTATGTGTTTTCGGTGCCGGTATCACAGCCATAACCTTTTCCTCCTAACATTCTAGTTTTTCTCACATCTTCGCCAATCATCGAATCTCTGATTCTTAAATTGTTGCCTACTGCTCATCACGGAGAGGTGCTGTAAGGGGTCTGCCCCCTTTTATTCATCATCTCCTGTATGCAACCTACATAAAAATCAACCCAGAGACTTACTCATCTCTGGGCTATTTCTTCTGATTTCTTATTTCAAATCTTCAAATAAATTCTTCCGATACACCCCATCTTCTATCAATCTGGCAAATGACTTCACTACATAGTCCTTATCTTCTTTATAGGTTACTCCGAACCATTTATCATTGGTATCTAAGACCTTTACGGAAACTTTGCCTGCCTGAAGAAGTTCATCTATGTAGATTGGCAGTAAATATTCTGCTTTCAGGATATCTTTGTTTCCCATGTTTGCAAAGAATTCTTTAAATCCCTCTTCTAATGTTTGGATAAATTCCGGGGTGAGTCCCCACATATTCATGGATGCGTAGGATTCTGCATTAATTGGAGTAAACTGTCCATCGTTGTCTACTGCTGCTCCTTCTGGAGTCTTGACAATATTGGAGGTTTCATGTACTGCTGTAAGGTAACCTTCTTCATTTGTCTCGCAGATACCTCTGGTAACGGCACCATTCTCACTTAAAGTATTCTTTAAAATGAAACCTGCCATACAGAACTGGCTTGCTTTTTCCGGTGTATAACCTACAAGGAAATCATGAAGCTTAACAAATGCTTCCTTTCCATAGTAGTCATCTGCATTGATAACTGCAAATGGCTCATGCAGAACTTCTTTACAAGCAAGAACAGCCTGGCCTGTTCCCCAAGGTTTGGTACGTCCTGCTGGAAGCTCCACACCTTTTGGAAGTTCATTTAATTCCTGATATGCGTAGGCAATCTCTACATCAAGATCTTTACAAATCTTTTCGATACGGTCACCGATTGCTTCTTTAAATGCATCTTTAATATCCTTGCGGATGATAAAAACTATTTTGTTGAAGCCTGCTTCGATTGCATCATGAATAGAATAATCCATGATAATCTCTCCGCTTAAACCAACTGGAGCAAGCTGTTTGATTCCGCCGCCGAATCGGGAACCGATGCCGGCAGCCATGATTACTAATGTTGTTTTCATATTTCTCTCTATTCTTTTTAGTGCATGTTCAACAAAAAGCCTTGATTTTACTCACTTTGCTGAACAATTAATAAGTTACATATATCTCCACAGTAGAGTTTTCTGGATATGAAGTGACTTCATGGAGTCC
>NZ_CAKRCF010000054.1 GCF_934307085.1 uncultured Anaerobutyricum sp. | reverse complement strand
ATTTAATACTGAGATTCTTCTTTAATGATTGCGGCAAATTTCTCCACGCTCATTGCGCCAAGTTCTGGGCTGTCATTCTCATCAATAAGATCTCTCTTACGAACAGAAACCGTTCCTGCACTCTGCTCTTTTTCTCCGAGAATAAGCATATAAGGAACTTTCTGGAGCTGTGCCTGTCTAATTTTATAGCCAAGTTTCTCGTCGCGGTCATCGACTTCTACACGAACGCCATCTTTTTTAAGCTGCTCGGCAACCTGTTTTGCGTAATCTGCAAATTTATCGGATACTGGAAGCACTTTCGCCTGTACTGGTGCTAACCAAGTTGGGAACTTGCCGGCATAATGCTCAATTAATATTCCGATGAATCGCTCTATAGAACCAAATACAACACGGTGAATCATTATTGGACGATGCTTTTCTCCGTCTGCACCAATATATTCTGCTTCAAATCGCTGTGGAAGCTGAAAGTCAAGCTGAATTGTTCCGCACTGCCATGTTCTTCCAATAGAATCCTGTAAATGGAAGTCAAGCTTTGGTCCATAAAATGCGCCGTCACCTTCATTTACTTCGTAAGGAATGTTCATAGCTTTGATTGCATTTTCCAGTGCATTTGTTGCTACTTCCCACTCTTCTTCTGTTCCCATGCTGTCGTCTGGACGAGTGGATAATTCTACATGGTAAGTAAATCCAAACTTTTTGTATACTTCATCAATAAGTTTTACAACTTTCTGGATTTCCCCTTCTATCTGGCTCTCTGTCATGAAGATATGGGCATCATCCTGTGTAAAACATCTTACACGCATCAGTCCGTGAAGCTGTCCTGACTTTTCATGACGGTGTACGAGACCAAGTTCGCCAAGTCGAAGAGGAAGCTCTTTGTAGGAACGTGGTTCCATCTTGTAAACAAGCATTCCACCCGGACAGTTCATTGGCTTTACCGCAAAATCCATGTCGTCAATGACTGTTGTGTACATATTTTCTCTGTAATGATCCCAATGGCCTGATGTTTCCCAAAGCTGTCTGTTTAAGAGGATTGGTGTGGAGATTTCTTCATATCCTTCTCTTGTATGCATCTTTCTCCAATAGTCAATCAGAGTATTTTTCAGTACCATTCCCTTTGGTAAAAAGAATGGGAAACCTGGACCTTCCTCCATGATCGTAAATAATCCAAGTTCTTTTCCAAGCTTTCTATGATCTCTCTTCTTTGCCTCTTCGAGCATATTCAGATACTCTTTTAATTCAGCAGCTTTTGGGAAAGAAATTCCATAAATTCTTGTAAGCATTTTATTTTTCTCATCACCGCGCCAGTAAGCACCTGCTGTCGAAAGAAGTTTGATTGCCTTAATTACACAGGTATTAGATACGTGAGGTCCTGCACAAAATTCCTCGTAATCTCCCTGTTTATAAAATGTGATTGTCTCTCCTTCTGAAAGTTCCTCAATCATTTCTACTTTGTAATCTTCCTGTCTTTCTTTCATGTAATCTAAGGCTTTTTCTTTTGTAACCTCAAATACTTCTAATGGAAGAGACTGCTTTACAATCTTCTTCATTTCTTTTTCGATTGCTGCAAGATTCTCCTCTGTAAATGGAAAAGAAAAATCAAAATCATAGTAAAATCCGTTATCAATTGCTGGACCAATTGCACATTTCGTATCCGGATATAATCTCTTTACTGCCTGCGCTAGTACATGGGCGCTTGTGTGCCAGAACGCTTCTTTTACTTCTTTTTCTTCAAAATTACCTTCGATTACCTGTCCATTTTTTTCGAGAACTTTCATTTTCTTTTACCTCCAAAATAAGAACGAATCTGATTTGGGAACGTTAATAGTAATGAATATAGACCGCTGCAGCTTACAACCAAAACATATTTGATTAAAAAGTCTAAATGTCTTACTTTTAATTTATATCAAAAAAGCACCCACAGATTACAGCATAACTATAATCTAAGGGTGCATTAAATACACGGTTCCACCTTATAATTTCACTTCAGATTCTACAAATTAAATCCTATCCCTTAACGCAGGCATACGGCAACACTTATGAAATATTAAAAAATATATGTATCTTCAAATACTTCTTTTCGCATTGCAGCTCAGGAATGGTTTTCATATATTTCCTCATAAATAACTCTCAGCAATTGTTACTCTCTCTGTATGATTATGATATATTACTCTTTTCCTTCATTGCTTTTCTCTGTTTCGAATGTATGGTAGCACTATTAAAAATATTTGTCAATGTCTTATTTTCTATTTTTTAATCCTGATGTCAACATTTTTAACAAACCTTCCTTTGCGGTGAAAATATATTGTGGTAATAAAACTTTTCGTCCTGGATAAAAAACTTCTCCCCATGGATAAGTTTCTGTTGCTCCTTTTCCCTTCTCGCCATTTAAAATAATATCTGTTAACAAAAGAGCTGCAGACATTGCTAATGTCATTCCCCAGCCATTAAATCCCGTTGCTACATAAAGATTAGGAGTCTTTCCCGAATACGCTCCTATATATGGAATTCCATCTACACTCATACATTCCTGCACTTCCCAATGTGCTTTCTCTGTTGCTGCCGGATAATATTGCTCTGCCGCTCTTTTTAGCTGATTCCATCCCTGACCTCGGCTTCTCTTTCCAATTCGGCAAACTCCTCCTGCCATTAATAGTAAATCACCATAACTACGGAGCTGTAATCCTGTCTTTTTTTCATCTGCATACATCCCGTTTAACTGCTCCACCCCTTCTAAGGCAACAATATAAGCAGATTCTTTATATAACTTACTGTTGTACTGACCCGCCTTATTATAAAAAGGAAAATGAGATGCACATATAATATTCTGAGGGATTGTTGCATGAATCTCACTCCATGTTGTTCCCTTCATCCATTCATCAACTTTCATTCCTTCATAAATCTGTATATCCTTAGATGCATCTACCTCTTTCATCAGACCGGCAATAAGCTTCTTAGGATTAAGCTGTGCCTGATTGGGGAAATGAACTGCTCCTACTGTCTCAAATGGAAGATCTGGAGTATCTGCAAACTCGGCCTTCATTCCAAGCATATTTGCTGCTAGTACTTCTTTTTCTATTTTGTTGCGATTCTCTTTAGAATATACATATGAACTTTTCTCCTCAAAATCACATGCAATAGATTCCGACAGTTCTTTGTACTTCATAAGGGCAGTCTGATTCGCCTGAAGATACATTGCTGCCATTTCCTTTCCGTGAGTTTCCATAAGCTGACTGTACATAATGCCATGTTGTGACGTAACTTGTGCCATGGCATTACTTATCTCTCCCTCTCCAATCCTGTTTTCTTCAAGAAGTATACATTTCACACCAGTATCTTTTAAAAAATAAGCGCACAGTATTCCGCATAAGCCACCTCCAACGATTGTAACATCTGCTTTTTTAATCTGTTTCAGTTTCTCATATTGAGGTATCTGTATTTTACTGCCAACACTCCATATAGAATTTGACATACTTTATCCTCCTGCTAATGTATTTCTCTAAATTATCTCTATCTCCTCTTTAATATTTTCTATTATACACTAAAAATCACAAATACTGTTATTAATTTTTCTTAATCATTGTTTTTTTTAATTATATAATTTTGATTTATGATGTGCAATATTTCCATAACACTTTCGCCATTCTATTTTGACTTTTCGTAGTCTTTCCATGCAGATGCATCTGTCATTCCAGACATATCTGCCTTTGTAGAATAAGAAGAAACTGTAATTGTATATTCACTGTCACCCTTTACATATACGGTTCCATCCGTTCCCTTAATCGTAACTGTTTTCCCATCATTATCCACAATTGTTCCCGCATTATAAAGATTTGTTAACGTGCTATCCCCTGTTACTGTCCAAGTACAGCCTTTTGCAATGTAAAAGTTGCAATACCCACTTCCGCCATCACCGGCGTTACTCTCATCATCTGTCACTGCACCTTTTAATGAGCTTCCATTAGACATATAGAAATCTAACTGGCTGATACTGTCCCAGATAACATCCCCTTCCATTTTCTGATTATCTGCTGTAAAGTTACAATCTGCTCCATTCGCACCGGATGTTCCCCATCCACGTTGGTTACTATTTCCTGTACATTTTAAGAAAAAGTCATTATCTTTTGCGTAGGTAATGTCTACATTTGAAAGACGGATTGTAGATTCTGTATTCGTTGTGTAGAACATGCCTCCATTTTTGGCAGTCAACGTACCACCATCCATTTCAAAAGTACTGTTACCAACTTCAGAATCACCGGACATACTCTGGTATAAAATTACATTCCATGTACAGTCATTCTGGGAATCGTCTTTCATATTACCTGTCAGATTGCAATCAAATAATCGTAAAGAATTTAAACCTTCAATACATACACTTTCTGAATTATTTGCCGTCAAATCTGCATTGTGAACTGCAATATCTGCTGTGCTGTATACCGCTGGAGAACCTGTTCCATTGGAAGTATAAGTTCCTCCATCTACTACCATTGTTCCGCCACCCCTGTCACTTCGGATTGCTGCGGAAGATTCGCCCTGCGTCGTAGCTGTTACATTCCAGGCAAATAACTTGCCGCCACCAGCTACATGAAGTCCACCGGAGGTATCCTTTTTCGTACTGATTGTTGTATCAGACACATAAGTGGTTCCATCTCCATAAGAGAAAATGCCAGCACCACCATTTGCATTCGTTGTTATGTTGCTCCCGCTGATATAGGAAATTCCATCTGTTGTGAGTACTGCTGCTCCAATTCCATAGAAACTAGAACTATCCCCACCCTGACTATCCTCAGATTCACGGGAAACTGTTGCATCCTTTAAAGTTACCTTGGCACCATCTGTTACATGAACTGCATTTTCATCAGTTCCAGTAGATGAATATGTCTTTCCTGTTGTCGTTTTATCCTCACTGTACTCTGTGGCAGAAGTATAGCTTGTCGGAGCTGCAGACTGTCCACCTCCCTGTGGTGCACCACCATTTTCTCCACCAGGACCTCCACCAGATAAAAGACTGATTTCAGAAGCACTGCCATCAGAATCCAATGTGATACAAACTTCATCATTTTCCTTTAAATCACTGACAGATAATTCTTTACTCTGTGATGAATTGTCGCTGCCTGAATTACTATTGCTACCAGAATCTCTTCCATCTGCATTATTGTTATTTGTGCTATTATTTGTGTTACTATTACCAGAACCATTCTGCTGTGGAGGCTGCTGACCATTTCCCTGTCCACCACCCTGTGGAAGATTACCCGGCATCTCCTGTGATACCTTTGTACTACTTGTCAAAGTGATTGTCTTTATCTCGCCAGTTGTAGTAATCATAGATTGTTTATCATCTGGTTTACTCTGTTCTTTCAATGTTCCAACCTCAATCGTAACACTATCAGAACTTACTGATTTAACTATACCATAAACCTTATTCTCTTCGTTATCTGTAGAAGAAGATTTTGAACTTGAAGCTGCTTCTGTCGTTGTCTCTGAGCTACTCGAAGAAGTTCCTGTGCCACATCCACTTAACATCGAAACTCCCATTACCAAACTCAATGCTATCACCGCACCTGCTTTATATTTTCTCATAAGCACATCATCCTTTCTCACCACTATCTCTAAGGCTGCATCTTTGTTTTATGCATCTGCATTGCTATCTTTATTATGCCTAAATGATATGGGAAAAATATGGACATTCTGTGTTAAAATTTTCAAGAAATTATGAAATGCAATTGTCGCAGGCAAGGGAGACGCTTCCCCACTCTTCCACAGCAATTATAAAAAATTTCTGATTTTAATGTAGCCAAAGTCAGAAAATCGAAGCACTCTATACCCCAATCTGCGGCTTCAGAGCTAAGAGAAGACAGCCTACGTTAGAAAAGCCCCTTATTAAAATTATTAATTTTGCGACTTTTGTGTTTTTTACAACGGAGTCAAAATCAATAATTTTAATAAGGGGCTTTTTATAGAATACTTCTCCTCACAGCGACTACAGCCCAGAGATGGTATTTCGATTTTCGTCTGTCTATCCCAGAAATTTTTCTTCTAATTCATGTAACCTTTTTGCTGCTTCTGGATTCTGTTTTTCAAGTCTTCTTTCTAAATGTTCCCTGCTTTCTACTAACTTCTGCCAAATTTCTGGATTTTCTCGTTTTAATTCCATTTCAAGATGCTGACGGCGTTTCTCAATCATCTGGAAAATAAGCTGTTTATTTTTATCTTCCTCAAGATTTGCTGAGAGTTCATCTAAATGAAGTTCCATTCTTCGAAGCACTTCGTCCTCATCAATAACTCCAAGATTATGCCATGCCCACATCTGTTTTGAAAGTCCGCCTTCAGAGATTGCTTCGATTTCCGGCCAGTGATGTAAATGAGAAATCACCTGATGTACTCGTTTTTCGATTTCATTTACCGTATCTTCACCAAATGCCCAGGCAAATTCTTCGAGTGTATTTTCTTCCTCTGCAGGAAGCGTATGAAGCCACAATGTCTTTTTTATTTTTTCTATATTTTTTGTATTGTGTTTATATGCTGATAATGTTTTTTCTACATTTTCCTGTAATTCTCTTAAATTTTCCTGCAAATCTACCGGAACACCTTCTAATGGAAAAGGCTTCTGTAGTCCAGAATCTAAAAGGGCTGCCGTGATTGTTCGTCTTACACAGCCTTCTTCTATCAAAGAACCCATTCCAAGATTTCTGAACTGTGTGTTAAGCCCCTGCATATGCTCTGTAATGTAGAAAGCGATTCCTTTTTTCTCCAGATTATTTTTCAGCAAGAGAAGTGTATCGGCTGCTGTAATATCAATATTGGTGATTGTTCCTGCATCCACAATTACTACTTTCGTATCCTCTTTTATATGATTTTCAATATCTTCCTGAAACAGCTTACTGTTTGCAAAGAAAAGGCTTGCATTAAATCGATAAATTACTGTATTTTCAATCGGATGTGCATAGTGGTTTTTATTTAAATCGTAAAAACCATCTCTTCCAGGAATTCCTCCAAGAAATGTTCTCGGTGGATTTGTTTCTCTGATAACTACTGCCACAAAGGAAAGCATAATTCCAATGATTACACCATAAATTGTTCCAAGGAACAGCACTGCCATACAGGCAGCCACAAATATATAAAATTCTTTGCGGCTTACTTTGAATAATCGGACTGCCAAATGCCATTCCACAACATTCATTAATGCAGAAATAACTATCGCTGTCAGAACTGGAACAGGCAAATATCCAATAAATCCTGCAGCAAATAAAAGAACTGCTACCATGGAAATTGCCGCTGTAATTGAAACCGCCTGTGTCTTACCTCCAAACTGCTCATTCATTGATGTTCTTGATATACTGCCATTTACCGGACAGCTTCCTGCAAATGCAGAGACAATGTTTCCCGCTGCACAGGCAAGAATTTCTTTATTATCATCAATTTTATAACCATTTTTTGATGCAAAATTATTTTCAGAAAGTAAAGTTTCTGCCATAACAACGACTGCAATCATCAGACCCCGACCTGCTGTGTGACTTAAATCTACCTGAAAAATATCTGGTAAAATAAGCTTCGGAAGTCCTGGCTCAACTTTTGCCAGCAAAGTAACTCCGTACCTGTCTACATGGAATACCATCGTCGCAATCATTCCTAATGCCATAATCACAACCGCCATCGGAAACTTTGGCATAACTTTCTTTGAAATAATAAGAATTACCAGTGCACCTACACCTAATGCTACTGAAACCCAGTTAATATGTTGTGCTGTCTCATACAAGTGTTTTAACAGTTCCGGAAGCTCACCTGAACCGGACTTACCGCCCATAATTTTCGGAATCTGCATCAAAATAATCGTCAACGCAATTCCACTGATAAATCCGCCCATAACCGGAGTTGAGATAAATGTGACCAGTTTGCCTGCTTTCAAAAAATAAAATAGGAGCAGCCACAAACCAACAAATAATGCGATAACCGAAATATACCGGAGTGCATCGGCACTTCCACTCTCAATACCAAGACTTGCCAGTGCTGCTCCTGCAATGGCCGCTGGTGCTGCATCTACCCCAAATATAAACTGGGGCGATGTTGAAAAAAGTGCAAAAAATAAAATAGGAAGCACCGAGCCGTACAGCCCAAAAACTGCCGGCAATCCCGATACTTCCGCATATCCCATAGAGATAGGAATAGAAACCGCCGCTATCATGATACCTGCTGCGATGTCTTTTCCTAAATATTCTTTTTTATAATTCTTCAACGTAGGGAATAAAGAAATCTTCATAAATAGTATGTCCTTCCTTTCTGCACAACTTACCATATAATATAGAAGATTATCGGTGTATTGTAAAGGAAGATTATTCTTTATTCAATATTTGCTGTTACTCCTAAATCCATTGTTTCTGTTAGATATACAACAATGCAGGATTTGTTGCTGATACATCCACTGAAGAAGTTCGTAAATTTCTTTCCATAGGATGTTGTTCCTTCGATTTCTATTTTCACAATCGGCTTATCTGTTTTTGGCAGCTTTACAGTCGCCTTGCCATCTTTTTCAACAAAGATATTCTTTACTGTTTTCTCTCCATTAAACTTTACCTGAACATTTTTTAATTCAAATGGAGATGTATTCTCGATAGTAATATGGCTTGCTTCCACTCTGTTTCCATATTCATCTAATGTAGAATCCTCTGCTCTTGTTATATTTTTATTCTCTGCCTGCACGTATTTTCCTTTGTAAGATAATGCAAGTAATAATACAAAACATGAAAACACCGCCATAATTCCTATATTTCTGAAAATTATTTTCATATTAATAGTATCTCCTTTCTGTCTCTCTCTAATGTAAATACTCTTGTCCTTAATTTTGCAGTCCCTATGATACCATTTTAATTGACATTTTCCAATAATAGGATTTAACAAAATTTTATACTTATTCTATGACAATTTGGTTATTTTATTTAATACATTTAGTTCTTCTACTGCACAGAACCCTTTAAATCAATAAAAAATAATCCCTATTTGTGACCTCAAAACAAGATTTGAAAGCTCGCTTACATGCTCGTATTCAAACTGCCACAGCTAAAGTCATAAATAGAGATTATTTTATTTCACGGAATAGTCCGTTTTTTTCCTGAATTAACTTAGAATCTATTTCATAAATTTTCCGAACACATTTCTTACCAGTGGTCCCGCAAAGAAAATCTGCCAGCAAAGTGCCATTGGGAAGTTCATCGCTGTTGTCTGTAACCATACTGCAATAATTTCTTTTCCTGGATGTTTAAATAAAATTGTTGCAATAAGACTCATTGTAGGGCACATTAAGCAGACAATCATAGATGAAATCGCCAGTATAATAAAGATTGGCTTATCTGTTGGAGATACAATGCGGAATGCAAGAAATTTAGATAATTTCTCTACAACAAAAAACTCTAAAATAAATGCTACTGGCCACATGATAGGCATTTCGTGGAATGCAAGTAAGAAAATCTGATTGCTCATACCACCCTTATCAATCGCGATATTATAGCAAACCATTGCGTAGACCATGACAAAAGCCATGATAATTGTGAAAATAACGTTCTGTAACTTTGTTTTTGGCATAATCAGCCGCCTCCCTTTTTCATTCTGTTTATCAAAATCTTAAATAGCTATTTTTCTTAAAACAATCTTTTTAATTCAAAGTAAACACTTTATTATTTTACGAAATGTCAATGAGACAGTACACTAACTATTTAAATTCCGATGAAATAGCATAAAAATAGGCTGTGTTGTTCGTTATCAATCTTTTATTCATCAGCAATCTTATATTTATATGTCTTTCAATATTTTTAAATCACATTTTTTGAAGATTATCGAATCTTAGAAGATTGTGCGTTTCCAATTAGACCAAAATATTTTTACGATATTTAATTTATTTGATACGGGTTGACATTATAGCATAAAGAAAAAAATTATGTAAGTCTTTTTTTATTTTTTTGTTTCATACATACTAAAAAAGTCAGTTTCACCAATTTTCCTTCTGTTTTCTACCACTTATTAGGTATTCTTTATACCTAATAAGTGCCATAAACCGCAAAAAAAGAGCATTTTTTTACCTTTATTTCATTTTGTATAAATGTTATAATAAGTTTTATGTTTTTGTAAGAAAATTGTAAAAAAGAAAGGATAAACGTAATGAAGGAAAACAAAAACGATTTTAAACCGTATATTCCTGCGGACCAGGTGGTTCCGGAATTTACAGTCACAGCCTTAATTCTTGGTATTTTGCTGGCAGTTATATTCGGTGCTGCAAACGCATACCTCGGTCTTCGTGTTGGTATGACAGTTTCTGCATCTATTCCTGCCGCAGTACTTTCCATGGGTATTATCCGTATTATTCTTCGTAAGAATTCTATCCTGGAAAATAACCTTGTTCAGACAATCGGTTCTGCTGGTGAGTCTGTTGCAGCCGGAGCAATCTTTACTCTTCCTGCTTTATTCTTATGGGCAAAAGAAGGAAAGATTGATTCTCCTAGTATTTTAACTATCTTTTTAGTTGCCCTCGTTGGTGGTATTCTTGGTATCTGTTTCATGGTTCCGCTTCGACAGGCACTTATCGTTGAGGAGCACGGTGTGCTGCCTTTCCCAGAGGGAACTGCCTGTGCTGAGGTTCTTCTTGCTGGTGAAGAAGGTGGAAACAAAGCTGGTACCGTATTCTCCGGTCTTGGTATTGCTGCTTTTTATAAGCTTATCGCTGATGGCGTGAAGCTTTTCCCTAGTGAAATTGGTTACGATATCAAAGCTTACGCTGGTTCTTCCGTAGGTATTCAGGTACTTCCTGCTCTTGCTGGTGTTGGATATATCTGTGGTCCTAAGATTTCCAGTTACATGCTTGCCGGTGGTACTTTAAGCTGGTTTGTACTTATGCCTATGATCGCATTATTTGGTGCAGATGCCACTGTCTTCCCTGGAACGGAGGCGATTTCCACTCTCGCACCTAGTGCATTATGGAGTACTTACATCAAATATATCGGTGCCGGAGCCGTTGCAGCCGGCGGTATCATGAGTTTAATTAAAAGTGCTCCACTGATTGTCAGCACATTTAAGCAGGCAATGGGAAGTATGGCAAAGAATCATGCCAATGCTGATGCACCTCGTACACAGCGCGATTTACCAATGCCAGTCATTCTTGGTATTGTCGTAGTTATTGCACTTGCCATCTGGTTACTTCCAATCTTCCCGGTAAGCCCACTTGGCGCAATCATCGTTGTTGTATTCGGATTCTTCTTTGCAACTGTATCTTCCCGTATGGTTGGACTGATTGGTTCTTCTAACAACCCAGTTTCCGGTATGGCAATCGCTACTTTAATTATTGCTACTTTACTTTTAAAAGCTACTGGTACTACCGGAACATCTGGTATGGTTGGTGCTATTTGTATTGGTAGTATTATCTGTATCGTTGCTGCTATCGCCGGCGATACTTCACAGGATTTAAAGACAGGTTTCATCGTAGGTGCCACACCTAAGCTTCAGCAGATTGGTGAAATGGTCGGTGTTATCGCATCCTCCGCTGCTATCGGATATGTTTTATATCTGTTAAATGCTGCATGGGGATTTGGTTCTAATGAGATTCCTGCTCCACAGGCTACTATGATGAAGATGCTCGTTGAAGGTATCATGAACGCAGAGCTTCCTTGGGCATTAATCCTCATCGGTATTTTTGTAGCAATCGTTGTTGAAATTCTCGGAATCCCAGTACTTCCATTTGCCGTTGGTATGTACCTTCCATTCTCACTGAGTGCCGGTATCATGGCTGGTGGTATTGTTCGCTGGATTCTTGAACGCCGCAAAACAGATGATGAAAAAGAAAAGAAAGCTTCCATCGAACGTGGAACATTATTTACTTCCGGTCTGATTGCCGGAGAGGGACTCATGGGAGTTATCCTTGCAATCCTTGCAGTATTAAAAGTTGACTCCAAAATTGTTTCCCCTGTTGCCCTTCCACAGATTTGCAGCTTAATCATCTTCATCGCTCTTCTTGCTTATTTATATTTCTTATGTGTAAAAAAGAGCAAAAAAGCTAATTAACAATTAAATTACAAAACATATTTAATTTCTGGCAGTGAGAGAGCTTCTTTCACTGCCAGAAATTATTTATAACTATTTAGAATTACATAAAACCTCAATAAGGACACATTTTATGTTTTTACAAACCAGATGATAATTTTCATGTAATTCAAAAAGGTATAGACTTCAATAAAGGATACTCTTTATGCTTTTATAAACATAATATCCTTTTGGAATTCTATATAAATGGTAAAATAATTGAAAAAACATATTCAGCTATACTTTACTAACTGTATTTTAATCGTTATAATCATGTTTACAAATATATTGAAAGGAGACCCTATGGCAAAACAGAAAATAGATAAAAACTACCTTGATTTTATCCCAATAAAAAATCCAGAAATAAAATATGAAACAAACGACAAGGGAAATATTACCGTCTTCATCCGCTGGGAAGGTTTCTTTAACAAAATCGCCCAGAAATTCTTCCACCGTCCAAAAGTAAGTTCCATCGACCTTGACGATTACGGCAGCTTTGTCTGGAACACCATTGACGATAAAAAAGACATTTACACACTCTCCCAGGAACTTGATGCCCATTTCCCTAAAATGGAAAAATCACTCTCCCGCCTTATTAAATTTCTTGAAATTTTAAAAGACCATCATTTAATTACTTACTCGGAAAAAAGTAGCGTAACGAAATAGTAAAACATATACGAACGCTAAATAGAATGATTTTTCAAACACGCTCTAGACTTAATGAAGAATTACTAAACAAAATCAGTCAAAATCAAAAATGACGCGATTCAGCACAACGCAACATCATTTAATATTAAAATAAAAAAGATATAAACTAAAAATAAAATCGCTAACAAAAACCACATAAAAATTAAGATAAGAAGGGAGCCCCCATGGAATTACTGAAAAATCTGATACATTATCTCCCCTATATCCTGCTCTTTGCCGTAGCCACTATGTTAATCTACGGCTGGGGATTGTGGCGTTCCATGCACCAGAATCAGGACTTAAACAATCTCCTGACCTCTAAGGGAATCAGCCGGATAAAAAAAGAATTAAAGCGCAATGGGAAAATGACAAAAAAGGAACTCGCTGACTGTGTAAAAGGCTTAACTGCCAGCCAGCCATTTAGTAAACAGCGAATCGGGGTTACTAATCCGAATCAGTTTCTAGATTCGCTACTGCCTTATATGGAACGACAGGAAATGATAAGCAAAACCAAAGAACATGGCAAGGTATATTACTATTTAATTCATTAGAAATGCCCTGAAAGAGAGCCAATATTCTATATTGGTGACTTTATTCTTCATAATATATGTCTATCTTTTTTTATTAGTGCGTACATTATTTTAAAAGTATGATATAATAAATATCAATATTATAGTAAGGAGGAGTACAAATGTTTTCCTATAATGATAAAGTTGCACTCATTGATTATTTTAGAAGCGTGGCCGAGAAAAAGCTTTATGACATCATTAGCACCACACATGACTATAAGAAACAAGCTTCCAAAATAAATATTATGATAAAAAGACAAAAAGACTACATTATTAGCCAAATGCTTAGAACCGCGCGTTACTCACGATGGTCAAAGGACCATGTGCTGGATTGTGTTTTACACATCACTTATGCCTCTTATGTTGTAATGCTCGAATTTAGAAATAAGATATGGCCTTATGAATATATGGCTTTTGCTCGCCGAATTGGAGAATTATGGGAGCCTTTCTGTAAAGAAACTTTTTCATATTCTGTAAATCATCTGCGTATCATTGAGCCACCAAATTTTGATGAAGTTCAGCAACATATTAAACATAATGCCACTAATTACATTGATTCACTTAATGTTGATTTACACACCAAACGATGTCTCTACTACCACTATAATATTCCATGGAATCTTGTTGACAGCGGTGGAATACAGTTAGGACTTGATCTTCATTTTTCTCAAAATGGAATTAACTACAATTGTGACTTTAAAAGTGGTTTTAGTTCTAATGAAAAAGGAAATACAAATCGACTCCTTCTGGTTGCAAGTATCTATCACTCCTTAAGTGAAAACGAAAAAACACTATTATTTGTTCGCCAAAATGAAGATGAAAATAATCACTATCTTCAAACCCTGAAAAATTCTGGATACTGGGATGTTTTCTGTGCAGATGATGCGTACGCTAAAATGTACGAATTTACTGGTTTTAATTTAAGAGAATGGCTTAACAAAAATGCAACATGGATCGACGATATCAGTGATGAATTACGTATTCATCTTCAAAAGGCAGATCTTATAAAATACTTGACCTGGTAGTCACTCAATGGTAATCTTGAGCTTGGGGATTTACTTAAGTAATTCCCTAAGCTTATTTTTTTAAGAGGTGGTTAAATGAAAGATACTTTGTGTTCTTACTACACAGAATCTGAAGACATTACTTCATATATGGTCTCAAAAGTGACTGTATCTGATGGCGATGTAATATTGGAACCTTCTGCTGGTGAAGGTATTTTTATTGATGAATTATTAAAAACAAACAAATCTTTTCAAATAGATGCATTGGATATTAATAAGGCCGCAATCGAAGTTTTAAAAGAAAAATATAAACACAATTCTTCTATCTCAGTGAGACAAACTGACACCTTACTTGATGAGGAATTAAATATTTATGAAGCTGGTACTATCCAGCTTTGGCTCAAACAAGCTGACGCACTTTTAGATGGACAGTTAGACTTCTTCGAATCTATTGGTGGACATTATAATAAGGTTATCGGAAATCCCCCTTATGGTGCATGGCAGGATTATGAAAAACGAGATTTATTAAAGAAAAAGTATGCAGGACATTATGTTAAAGAAACATATTCTCTCTTTTTACTTCGCTGCATATCTGTTTTAAAAATAAATGGTCGACTCAGTTTTATTATTCCAGATACTTATCTGTTCCTGAATATGCATAAGAGCCTTCGTCGTTTATTGCTCACCAAAACAAAAATTGAAGAAATTTTAATTTTTCCTTCCAAATTTTTCCCTGGTGTAAGTTTTGGTTACTCTAATTTATCCATAATAACTCTTGAGCGTAGCACTACAGATTCTGCATTAAAAAATACAGTTCGTATTATTCGTGGATTTAAGGATTCATCGGAGTTTAAGGATTTATTAAATCATGAGCAGGATTTACCCGCACACTTGGAAGTTTTTAATCTGAACCAAAAATCTATCTTTGAAAATGAAGACAGCAGATTCATTCTTGCCGGGCAAAAAACAACCTCTATGTTGCAATCTGCAAAAATGACTCTGGGTGATGTAGCAGATATTGTGACGGGATTTTATACAGGAGATAACCTACGTTTTATCAAAGCAGCCAGAAAAAGTGTTAAAGGTGCAAAGAGATATGATATAGCTGATTCATCTGAAATATTTAACTGCAATTCTCTTACCGGAATTCCAGGCATTTCCAAGGGATATATCCCTTATATTAAAAGCTCTTCAAAACAACGTTATATACGCGAAAAAGATGAGTGGTTTGTGCGCTGGGATGAAGATACTATTAAGTTTTACAATAATAATAAAAAATCACGGTTTCAAAATTCTGGTTTCTACTTTAAAACCGGTATTGGAATTCCAATGGTTAAATCAAGTACGATACGTGCATTTCTGATGGAAAACCGGGTATTCGATCAATCTATTGTTGGAATTTTCCCACATGATGATTCAAAGCTTAATTATTTTCTTGCTTTAATGAATTCCGATTCAATAAACACCTTAATACACATTATCAATCCTACTGCTAACAATTCTGCAAATTATGTCAAACAAATTCCATATTTAGAACCCAACAAAGATACATTAGTTGTAATCAACACATTGGTAGAAGAAATAAAAGCAGCAGGTCGCCTTAATAATACTGATAAAATCAATTCAATTCATGAAAAATTGAATGCCATAATTTCTAATATCTATTCACAAAAACAGTATTAAGGTGAAAACTTTACGTTGCCACTCATAACTTATAATATAAAAAACTCTTTATCCATCTCTACACAGATTGCATTTATAGAATCTATAGGTGCAGCTCATAACCTACATATATAAAAGACTCCAGTATATATAATATAAAGTCTGCCATTTGAAAAACAAGCTTGCGAAATGTTTTCTCAGAGACGGACACGTTTTTTGTCCGACTCGGAAAAACATTTCGCAAGCTTGTTTTTCAAATGGCA
>NZ_CAKRCF010000053.1 GCF_934307085.1 uncultured Anaerobutyricum sp. | reverse complement strand
TTTCTTATCTAAAGACTTCTGAAAATTCGGCTACAGTGTCTTAAATAACGGTGTCTGTTCAAACCGACAAATCAGAATTTTATTCTTAATAATTATTAAGAAGTCAGTTTCCCCCACTATCGTGTATAATGAAATTGTGGTACAGGATTTTCTGAATAAAAAAGGAATATGAAATGAGAATTTTTAAAGTTAAATAGGCAAAACACAAAAATATTCCGAAATTGTGAACATTCTTTTAATTTATTGTGATGTTTGATGATTTTTCAGAATAAGTGTGCTATCATTACAAAATAGGTTCTAAATGACTATCTTAAAGCTTTGCCAGGCTTTTCATAAACATTATTAAGGAGGGTGTCATGTTTCGTAAGAAGAATGGGCAGGAATTTATGGATGAAACAAATATAGATTCATCCACGAATGAAAATGAAGAGAAAAAAGGATTTTTTCACAGGAAAAAGAAGCAGGAGATTAATCTGTATGAAGACGATATGGGATATATCGATGATGACAGTGATTTCTTAGATGATGAATACGATAAAGAATTAGAAGAGTTACAGGAAGAAGAGAAGCCAAAGAAAAAGAGAGGATTTTTCCATCGTAAGAAGAAAGATGCGGAAGAAGAATCAGGTAAGACAGAGATTCTTGAAGGCAGCACAAACGAGCAGGACAGCCTGTTAAGTGATGATGATGCAATTATTTTACAGGAGCCGGAAAAGAAGAAGTTCTCCAAAAAGAAGCTGGCGCTCATCTGTGGTACGGCAGCAGTCATAGTGATAGCTGTTGTTTTTTTTGTGATTCGAAATATGGGTGGAACAAGTGAAGGAAAGGCTTACGTTGAGTCTGTTCGTGAAATTACAGGACTTGGAACAGCAGCCGGTGCGAACAATCGTTATACAGGAACAGTTGATGCGGAGAAGTCATGGAAGATTACATTACAGTCAGACATGTCTGTAGAGAAGCGTTATGTTAATGTAGGAGATCAGGTAAAGAAAGGCGATAAGCTTTTTAAGTATAATACACAGGAGTTAAAGCTTTCTAAAGAAAAGAAGCAGTTAGAGCAGGAGACACTGCAGAACGAGATTAATCAGCTGACAAAAGATATTAAGTCTTATCAGTCTGATCTGAAGTCAGCAAGTGCCAGTGAGAAGATTCAGCTTCAAACCCAGATTTTAACGGCGCAGACAACGATTAAGAAAGATCAGTATACAATCAAGTCCAATAAAGAGACGATTAAGACACTGGACAAAAACATTAAAGATGCCACTGTAAAGAGTAAGATGAATGGTCTTGTAAAGAAGGTAAATGCTTCATTAGAGAATTCTTCTTCCGATGACAGTTCCGATGATGGCTCTGTTGATTCTGGAGATGGAAGTTCCGATGATTCTTCTTACATGACAATCCTTGCAGTAGGTAATTACCGAATCAAAGGAACAGTCAGTGAGACGAATGTATGGAGCCTTAATGAAGGAGATCCTGTCATTGTTCGTTCAAGAGTTGATGACTCCCAGACATGGAAGGGAACAATCAGCAGTATTAAGACGGATACAACAGCAGACGACAGCAGTGATGGAAGTTCAGATTCAGATAGCTATACAGATGATGGAAGTACTTCAGGTGAAACTGCATCTAAATATAATTTCTATGTGAAGTTAGATGATGATAATGGTCTGATGATGGGACAGCATGTTCTGATAGAACAGGATAATGGCCAGGATGAGCACAAAGATGGTATGTGGCTTCCATCCGCTTATATCAAAAAGGATAATAATAAATATTATGTGTGGCTTGATTCTCATAACAAGTTAAAACTTCATGAAATTACAGTAGGTGAATATGACGAAAACCTTGATGAATACGAAGTAAAGGATGGTCTTAAGACAAGTGACTATATTGCTTGTGATGACAGTACATTAAAAGAAGGTATGAAAGTTACAAAGGTTAGTCCGGAAGACAGTACATCTGGTTATGGAGATGAGCAGACGAGCGATGGTGCAGAGACGATGGGTTCTGATGGTATGGATTCTTCAGATGGTGCAGATGCATCTGATGGAAGTGTAGATTCTGGAAGTGATAATTCAGATTCTGATGACAACGGGACAAGTGATAGCGACATTGCGGACTTTGGGGAATAAGAATTCCTATCAGGAAAGGACATACAGCTTATGCTTTTGGAACTAAAACATATTTATAAGAATTATTTACAGGACAAGATTGTTATACCGGTTCTTAAAGATGTAAATATCTCCATTGATGAGGGAGAGTATGTAGCGATTATGGGACCTTCCGGTTCTGGAAAGACAACCTTGATGAATATTATCGGTTGTCTTGATCGCCCGACAAAAGGAGAGTTCCTTTTAGAAGGAGAATCCATAGTGAATTATAATGAGAACCGCCTGTCGGATTTGAGATTAAATACTTTGGGATTTGTATTTCAGAGTTTTAATCTTCTGCCCAAACAGACAGCACTTGACAATGTAGCACTTCCGTTAAGTTATGCGGGTGTGCCAGTAAAAAAAAGAAAGGAAATTGCTTTTCAGGCATTAAAAAGAGTAGGATTGGCTGAACGAGTACATTTCCGTCCAAGTCAGCTTTCTGGTGGACAGCAGCAAAGAGTAGCGATTGCAAGAGCGTTGGTAAATAATCCGAAGATTATTCTTGCGGATGAACCGACAGGAGCGTTAGATAGCCGGTCAGGTATTCAGGTAATGAATCTGTTTAAACAGTTAAATGATGAGGGTGTAACTATCATTATGATTACTCATGATGCCAATATTGCGAATCATGCAAAGAAAGTACTTCATATTTTTGATGGAGAGATTGTAGAAGATAAAGAAAGAAAAGAGAAAGAAAAGCAAGAGTCCAAAGCGAAGGCTCCGGTAGAATCTGACACGATATATTCGGAGATAAAGCAGGATTTTGGAGTAAAAGAATGGGAAGGAGAGATCTGAGTTGAAGGGAAAGAAAAAGATACTGCTTGCTGTAGTACTGGTTCTTGTTATGACAATTGGCATTACGTCTATTGTTGTCATAAGAAAAAGAAATAAGACAGTAGTAAAAGTATTCCCGGTAAGTATGCTGAACAGTTCTGACTGGTTTGACACAGATACTTCTCTTACGGGAACTCTTACCTCGGATTATATACAGGAAGTTCATGTGGACAGTGGACAGAAAGTAAAGAAAGTTTACGTAAAAAAGGGTGAGAAAGTAAAGAAAGGTGACATCCTTTTAAAGTATGATGTTTCTGAAAAAGAGTTGGATTTAAAGCTCCAGAGACTTCAGATTCAGTCCTCTAAGCTGGAAATCAGTGAAATGGAAAAGGAGTTAAAGAAGCTTAAGAATACTAAGACGGTTGGTTCCATAGATACGGGAAACAGTAGTGTTATGGATGCTTCTGCGAATCTTTCGGCTATTAAGGGGACAAGTTTAAGTTATCTTGTAGCAGAAGCAGATAGTAATGAGGCAACAACGGTGGCAGATTCTGATGCGAAAACTCAGAATGCAGAAGAAGGTTTCGAAGCAACGACAGCATTGGACAAGGCACAAGCAACGACAACACCAAAAAAAGACGAGACAGATTCGACCACAGAAAAAAAAGATGAAACTGGTGCAACAACCGAGAAAAAAGACGAGACTGGAACAACAACAGAGGATAAAGATAATACGGGCACAACTACGGAAGATAAGGGAGAGACTACGCTTTCTTTAAAGACAATTATCAATGATATTGGAGATAAAGCCTCAGGAAGTGGAACAAAGGAAGAACCTTACATTTTTAATTTGACTAAAGATGGAACAGTAAAAGGATCTTTTGTTAAACAATTACTTTCCGATGGACAGTATGCAGAATTTCGTTCATACAAATCAGAAACTTCTAAGAGCCCGCTTTCAACATTTGAACTTGATCCAGATACAAAGGTGAATGTTTACGCAGATGACTATTATACAGTGAATCAGTTGAATGATGGTGGAGATACAAGAACTATTCATAATTCTATTGAATCAGTAAGTGATAGAGATGACTCGAGTGGGAATGGAGAGTCAGCAGGAAATGCATATATTTATTATTTAAATGTAAATGGAGTAGTAAAAGGTTCTGTTATTCAGTCTTTACACGATTCGAAAAAGTATGCAACTTTTATTGAATTTGATGAAAATGGAAAAGAAAAAGATAGATATGAATATAATCCATCAACAGTATTTACTGATCTCGAGAAAGATGGAACTTATAAAATATCTGACATCAGTAATTTAGCGGTAAGACCTGCATACAAGGATTTAAAAGCGGATAGTTTAGAAGATGGTCAGAAGGATGCAAATGGAAAGTATATTTTCTACTTACAAAAAGGTGGAAAAATCAGTGGAGCATTATTAAACGAACTCATTAAAAAGGGAATCAGTGCGGAGTTTATTGAGTATGCATCAGAAGAGGATTACAATAACGAAAACACCAATAATGCAAATACCCTTGAAATCACTTCATCAAGTAAGTTTACGATAGAACTGGCGGATGGAACAGGATATACAATTTCTTACTTAAAGAGTAAGGTGCAAAAAGATGACCCAACTAAGCCAACTACAGAGCATAAGGATCCTACAAAGCCAACAACTACAGAGAAAAAGATTAAATTTAAACAGAATCGTAAGAAGGTAAAGGCAGGAGATGGATGTCTGCTTACTGTTGTGACAGAAGATGGAAAGAGTATTGATCAAAGTAAAGTAACATGGAAACTTCTTGATAATATTTCTAAAGATACGACAATTACAGAAACAGAGTCTGGTATTTGGTTATATGTTGATGAGAGTGAACCATCATCGTCTGTAACAATTACAGCACAGGTAACAAGTGTAAAAGGAATTTCAAAAGATAAGATTTCAAGAACATTAATTGTCAAAGGCGCAGATACCGGTGATAACGGAGATAATGGAGACAATGGAAGCGGAGGCGGTTCCGGAGGAGGTTCAGGAAGCGGCGGTAGCGGCACAGATAGTGACGGTAACGGAGGCGATGATAACAGTTATACAGCAGCTGAGTTAAAAGAGGCGATTTCTGATAAAGAAGATGAGATTGCCCAGGCGAAGGAAGATCTTCATGAGGCACAGATTAGCTATAATGAAGCAAAATCTGAAGTAGATAAAGCTACAGTAAAAGCAAAACTTGCAGGAACAGTAACAACATCCTGTAATAAAGGAACGATTCCGACAGATGGTTCAGCAGCTATTGTTGTAAAGGCAGCGGACGGAATGTACGTTAAGACATCTATCAGTGAGATGGAGCTTGATAATGTAAAGGTTGGAGGAACAATTAAGTGCGTATCCAGTGATACAGGAGATGAGTATACTGCAGAAATAAAAGAAATTTCAGACTTCCCAACTGCGGATGCCAGTGATGATGGAGGAACATCGAATCCAAATAGTTCCTATTATCCAGTTGTAGCTTTTATCAAAAAGGCAGATGGTTTGAGTCCTGGAGGAAGTGTAGAAGTTTCTTATACTTCAAAATCTATGGGAACTGCAAATGAAAATGCTATTTATCTCCAAAAAGCTTATATTCGTACCGAAGATAAGAAGAGCTACGTATATATCAGAGATAAAAAGACAAAGCGATTAAAGAAACAGTATATTACTGTTGGAAAGACAATGAGCGGACAGTATATGGAAGTTGTTTCAGGACTTACAGAAGATGATAATATCGCCTTCCCTTATGGTAAAAATTTAAGAGAAGGGGTAAAAACGAAGATTTCCGAAGACGATAGTGAAATGATTTATTAGGAGGAAGAAGAATGCTTGAAAATATAAGATTATCTTTTCAGGGTGTGTGGAGTCACCGGCTGCGTTCCTTCTTGACAATGCTTGGTATCATTATCGGTATTGCAGCTATTATTGCTATCGTATCAACGATTAAAGGAACAAATGAACAGATTAAGAAGAACCTGATTGGTTCAGGAACAAATACAACGACGGTACAGCTTACAGAAGATGGAAACTATCCAGCAGAAATGGAATATGGAATTCCCAAAGGTATTCCTGTTCTTGATGATGATATGCGCCAGCAGTTAGCAGAAATTGATCATGTAAAAGATGCATCTTTATATGTATCCCGTTCACAGGTAGATTATATTTACTATAATGCTACTGCGCTTTCAGGAGGGCAGCTTATCGGAGCAGATTCCCATTATCTTGGAACCTGTGGATATGTTATGAAAAGAGGAAGAGCTTTTACGGATAGTGATTATGAGAAGTATCGTAAAGTTGCAGTAATAGACAGTGTGGCTGCAGATGCACTTTTTGGAGATGCGAATCCGATAGGAAAGACAATAGATATCAAAGGAGAACCATTTATTGTAATTGGCGTCATTGAAGAGTCCACAGCATTTAGTCCTGTGATTAATTCTGTGGAGGACTATTACACCTATGTATACAATGATGGAAGTGCCAGTGGTATTGTGGTAATTCCTGATGTAGACTGGAATATTGTACAGCAGTATGATGAGCCTCAGAATGCTAAGCTTTTGGCAGATTCTACAGATAATATGACATCAGTAGGAAAGGATGCACAGACGCTTTTAAATGAAACGGTAACAAGCAAAAGTATTAAATATCGTGCAGCCAATATGAATGAGACTGCAGAAGAAAGTCAGCAGGTAAGTGCGACAACGAATAAACAGTTAATCTGGATCGCAAGTATTTCACTGCTGGTTGGGGGCATTGGTGTTATGAATATTATGCTTGTATCTGTGACAGAACGTACAAGAGAAATTGGTCTGAAAAAAGCGATTGGTGCGAGAAAGAATCGAATACTTGCACAGTTCTTAACAGAGGCAGCGGTACTTACCAGTTTAGGTGGTATTATTGGAACGATTACCGGAATTGCATTAGCAGAAATTATTGGAAAGATATCGAATGTTCCAATTGCAATCAGTATACCAGCAGTAATTCTTGCTATTGCGTTTTCTACAGTTATTGGTGTTGTGTTTGGATTGTTACCGGCAGTAAAAGCTGCGAACTTAGATCCAATCGTTGCATTACGCCATGAATAGTGCTATGATACTAAAGCTAAAATGCTAGAGCATTTTTCAAACATGCTCTAAATTTATGATAAAAGATGGAATGTAGGCGGAATTAACACTTGCATTCCATAGAGATATTACAGACATTGCGGGAATAAGATGTAGATAAGATCAATAGAAATGATAAGATAACAGGAGAAAAATAATGGGTAAATATTTTGGAACAGATGGTTTCCGTGGAGAAGCTAATGTAGATTTAACCGTAGAACATGCATATCAGGTTGGACGTTTTCTTGGATGGTATTATAGCAAAGATAAAGAAGGAAAATGTAAGGTAGTAATCGGAAAGGATACACGCCGTTCAAGCTATATGTTTGAGTACTCTTTAGTAGCAGGTTTAACTGCTTCTGGTGCTGATGTGTATCTGTTACATGTAACAACAACACCAAGTGTATCTTATGTTGTAAGATCAGAAGACTTTGACTGTGGAATTATGATTTCTGCAAGTCATAACCCATACTATGATAATGGAATCAAGCTCATTAATTCCAAAGGCGAGAAGATGGATGAAGAAACCATTCTTAAAGTTGAGGATTATATTGATGGAAAGATTGAAGTTCCAATAGCAGTAAGAGATCAGATTGGATGTACAGTAGATTACTCTGCTGGAAGAAATCGTTACATAGGCTATTTGATTTCTCTTGCAACACGTTCATATAAGAACATAAAGGTTGGACTTGACTGTGCTAATGGAAGCTCATGGATGATTGCAAAGAGCGTTTTTGATGCATTAGGGGCAAAGACATATGTTATTAATGCAGAGCCAGATGGATTAAATATCAATATGAATGCAGGTTCTACACATATTGAAGTACTTCAGAAGTTTGTAAAAGAGAATCAGCTTGATGTAGGATTCGCTTTTGACGGAGATGCCGATCGCTGTATTGCAGTTGATGAGAATGGTAATATTGTCGATGGAGATTTAATTTTATATGTTTACGGACGTTATCTCAAAGAAAAAGGGGAACTTCGTAATAACACGGTAGTAACAACAATCATGTCAAACTTCGGACTTTACAAGGCATTTGATGAACTTGGCATTGATTATGAAAAAACAAAGGTTGGCGATAAATACGTTTACGAAAATATGGTAAAGAATGGACACCGCATTGGTGGAGAACAGTCCGGACATATCATCTTTAGTAAATATGCAACAACAGGAGATGGAATCCTTACTGCAATTAAGATGATGGAAGTTATGTTAGAGAAAAAGTCTTCTTTAGCAACTCTGACATCTCCAGTACATATTTATCCACAGGTACTTAAGAATGTACGCGTAAAGAGTAAGCCAGAAGCACAAAACGATGCTGATGTCCAGGCAGCAGTAAATCAGGTTGCAGAATCACTTGGAGCAACAGGAAGAATCCTTGTTCGTGAGAGTGGTACAGAGCCAGTAATTCGTGTTATGGTTGAGGCAGAAACAAAGGAAGAATGCGAGAAGTATGTTGATTCCGTAATTGAAGTCATTGAGAAAAAAGGACACTGCGCATAAAAATTCTCTCTAATTGAACAAAAAATCGCTGCACGTAGCTTTCGTAAGCCATCGTGCAGCGATTTTGTTCAATCAGAATTTATACTCTATATTCTTCGGGAATATCTTCTTCATCCCATACGATAACGTTAAAGTTTTTCTGGCATCCCATCTTAATTCCGAAGCCAAGAACATTGTCAGTGGAACGATCTAAAGCAACTTTGATAAAGTCAACAGCTTCTTTATGTTTTTCACCTACAACATATACATTAAAGTTTTTTGAATATTCTCCATTTAAAACAGTGAAATCTCCCTTTTTTAAATGCTCATCACGTTCTGGAGCTAATTTTCTTTTTTCAAGTATTGTCATGATTTATTCTCCTCCTTAAAATCTTCACAATAAATATTATAGCATTTATTGAAAAATCTTCAAGGTTACCCACTTGATTTCGGATACGAGATACTGTTTAAATACATAAAAACAAAAAATTATTCTGCAATTTCCTGTGTAGAACCTGTCATAAGAAAGTTCTTACAAAGATATCCTTCACGTACACCGTAACGGGATACCCATAATTGTTCACAGCCCAGCTGTTCCATAATTTCTTTTACAACAAGCATACCAGGAATAATTGTGTGTACACGGTCTGGGCATAACTTTAAAATGTAGTTGCGAGAAGTTTTATCACGCTTTGTCAATATTTTTAAAATCTTATCGAACTCTTCTTTGGTGATAATTCGATTATTTTCCTGTTTGTTAAAATGATAATTTACGATATTTAAAATCGCACGGCATGTACCACCAATACAGCAGACCTTTTCAGGGGTTTTTTTAGGAAATTCTACTTCATTAAGACGTTTTTTAATTCGTTTTGTAATGGTTTTCTGTTCTTTTTTATCTGGCCACAGACCGAAAACATTGTTGTGGAAGAGATTCAGGGAACCAATAGAAATACTCTGTGATTTTTTGACTTTTCCATTTTTAACACGAACAAATTCTGTACTTCCGCCGCCGATATCAAACATGATTCCATTTTTTAAATCTGTTGTGTATAAAGCACCATAATAGCCGAGGATACCTTCATCACTGCCGGAGATTATGTCAACAGAAAGACCGGTTCTTCGCTTGATTGCTTCCAGGGCTTTTTCAGTATTTTTAATATTACGGAGGGAAGCGGTAGCAAATACGTGCATTTCGTTGATTCCAAGCTGTTGCAAAAGAATTTTAAAATCAAGAAGTACCGCACAGGCCTGATTAATTCCGTCATTAGACATGATTCCGTGAGAAACATATCCGGCAAGTCCAGCCATATATTTTTTAGAGAATAAAGTTTCAAATCCACCATTCTCCAATGTATTATAGAGGGATAGACGAATGGTATTAGAACCTAAATCGACAATAGCACATTTCATAAGTAAAACCTCCTGAAAAATTTATTTCAAAAATACTAATAATATTATTATAATAACAAGTATTGGTAAAAAAAGAAAGAAATATAAGTCAATTTTCTGTAAAAGATATTGAAATATAAAAGAGGATATGATAAGATAAATGTAAGAATTTTACAGAAAGAGAGAAGGAGAGTTATGGCAAGTCAGTGTGATTTGTGCACATATTACTGGATTGATGAGGAAGATGGTACAGGAGAGTGCCAGGTGAATTTAGATGAAGATGATTTGGCAAGAATGTTGTCTGGATCTTCAGATAGTTGCCCATATTTCCAGATGGATGATGAGTATAAGATAGTAAGGAAGCAGATGTAGATACTAGAGCGTGTTTGAAAAATCATTCCTGCAACCTGCACGCCCCAATTTGCGGTATATTTTGCCTTCATTCAGTTGACGTAGCCCGCTACGCCGCCCTCATTCAGGCGAAATCTCCCGCAAATTGTAACGCACATCTTGCAGAAAGCATTTTTCAAACACGCTCTAGGAGAATAACTATATTATTTTATCCTCTTCCAGTAGGAAGACTTCCACTTCGGAGGTAGGAGCTGCGTTATAAAGTGATATAAGTTAAATAAGCTTATTTAAAGCTATACTACATAAATAAGCTAAAAAGGAGAAAATAATGGCAGATAAGGTAAGAGATTTAAGAAGTGCATTAGAACGATTGAAGAATATGCCAGGTCAGTATGTAGAAACAGATGTAGAAGTAGACCCAATGGCAGAATTAGCAGGAGTTTACCGCTATGTGGGAGCAGGTGGAACAGTTAAACGCCCGACTAAGGAAGGACCTGCTATGATATTTAATAATGTGAAAGGACATCCAGATGCAAAGGTAGCAATCGGGGTGTTGGCAAGCAGAAAGAGAGTGGCTGCATTATTAGATTGTAAACCGGAAGATTTAGGAAAGACACTTTACAGTAGTGTTGCTAATCCAATTCCACCAGTGGAATATAAAGGAGCAGCACCATGTCAGCAGGTAGTACATAAGGCAGAGGATTCTGATTTTAATTTATATGATTTAGTTCCAGCTTCAACTAATACACCAGATGATGCTGGTCCGTATATTACACTTGGAATGTGCTATGCTACACATCCGGATACAGGGGTACATGATGTAACGATTCATCGACTTTGTATTCAGGGAAAGGATGAGTTATCTATTTTCTTTACACCAGGTGCAAGACATATTGGGGCAATGGCAGAACGTGCAGAAGAACTTGGACAGAAGCTGCCGATTTCTATTAGTATTGGTGTGGATCCGGCGATTGAGATAGGTTCTTGTTTTGAGCCGCCGACAACACCACTTGGTTATGACGAGTTATCAGTAGCAGGAGCATTGAGAAAGGAACCAGTTGAGCTTTGTAAATGCCTGACAGTGGACGAGATGGCGATTGCAAATGCAGAGTATGTTATTGAGGGAGAAGTAATTCCGGGCGTACGTGTGCAAGAAGATAAGAATAGCAATACAGGTTATGCGATGCCGGAGTTTCCAGGATATACAGGACCAGCAAGTAGCCAGTGTTGGATGATTAAGGTAACAGCTGTAACCCATAGAGAGAATCCAATTATGCAGACTTGTATTGGACCTAGTGAAGAACATGTATCTATGGCAGGAATTCCTACCGAAGCAAGTATTTATGGAATGGTAGAGAAAGCAATGCCAGGGAGACTGCAGAATGTGTACTGTAGCTCTGCAGGTGGTGGAAAGTATATGGCAGTTCTTCAATTTAAGAAACTGACCGCAAGTGATGAAGGAAGACAAAGACAGGCAGCCCTTCTTGCATTTTCTGCATTTAGTGAGTTAAAACATGTTTTTTTAGTGGATGAAGATGTGGACTGTTTTGATATGAATGATGTTTTGTGGGCGATGAATACCCGTTTTCAGGGTGATGCCGATATCATCACTATTCCGGGTGTCAGATGTCATCCATTGGATCCTTCTAATGATCCGACTTGTTCTAATAGTATTCGTGATCATGGAATTGCATGTAAGACTATTTTTGACTGTACGGTTCCTTATGACCAGAAGCATCGCTTTGTAAGAGCGAGATTTATGGAAGTGGATCCAAACCACTGGCTTTAAGATGCAGCATCACTTTTAATAAAATGATTTAAAAGATAATAGAAGATAAGAAAAAGAGTCCCTTAGATTTAATTATTTTTTATGTTAAGATAAGAAACTTTGATCTATACAAAATGGTGATAGGTTAGAGAAATTTATGTTTAGAGCGTGTTTGAAAAATCATTTCTACAAGATGCACGTCCCAATTTGCAGGAGATTTTGCCTTCATTTAGTTGACCTAACTCGTTAAGCCCCTTCAGATAAAATCGCCACAAATTGTAAAGCATATCTTGCAGAAAGAATTTTTCAAACACGCTTTAAGAGACTTAATATCTAAGAGAACTAATATGGTTATAAGATATTTTACAAATAGAAAGATAAAAAGGAGGGAAGTGAAGTGAAAAAAAGGATTATTGTAGGCGTGACAGGTGCAAGCGGATTACCAATATTGATTCAATGTCTTAAGTTAATAAAAGAGCAGGAAGAATTTGAATCTTATTTAATCATGACAGAAAGTGCCAAGCTGACATTAGAACATGAAACGGAGTTAAAAGTAGAAGAAGTAGAATCTTTAGCAGATTATGTTCTTGATCAGAGTGAGATTGGTGCGGGTCCGGCAAGTGGTTCCTTTAAAACAGAAGGGATGGTAATTGTACCATGTAGTATGAAAACGATTGCTGGAATTCATAGCGGATATGCAGAGAATTTGGTGTTAAGAGCAGCAGATGTAACAATCAAAGAACAAAGACCGCTTGTATTAGCAGCAAGAGAAACTCCGCTTAGTGCCATTCATTTACGTAATCTTCAGGAGTTAGCAATGATACCGGGAGTACGAATTATACCGCCGATGCTGACATTTTATCATATGCCGAAAAGTATTGAAGAAATGACATACCATATTGCAGCAAAGTTGCTCGAACCGTTTGGAATAGAAGCAAAAGAATATAGAAGATGGGAAGGCTTATAAGAATAGGAAAGAACAGAAGATTAGAAATAAAGTTATCGTAATTCCAGTGGCATTAGATAGTGGGAAGTTTACAGAAATGCACGAAGAATAGAAGCAGCCAATTGTTATTGGCAAAGTATTAATGGGTGGAGAAACAAGATGGAGTGGATATTAAAAGAGAAAAGACAGGTTGCAGAACAGTTTATTGAAGTTGGTGTTAGCAGGATTGGGAATGATATTTTGCTTTGCTTAGAAGGGGGGACAAAGCCGCATGTAGGATGCGTTGTTCAAGCAGTGCCACGGTTATCTCTAACGGGAGATGGTAGCAGGAGTGCAACGGCATCCGTTTTAAATCTTACCGGACATAAAGATGAATATCTTTGCCGCCAGTTAGCAGAGAAGATAAGTAGTAATTTAGGCACGGTTGTTGTGTGTACCGGTGGATTTCATATAGATAATATGACAAAAGAGCAGATAAAAGAAGTGCTTCAAGTGGTGAATGAAATAGGAGGAGAGATTCTGGAAAGTTTGAAAAAATAAAAGTTTTATACGAATTGATTCTGATCTTCATTATATTCAAAACCAACAGTTGCTAATTTTTCTTTTAACTCTTCTTTGTCAACATTCATATCTTCACATAATACTTCTAATGACGAATAAAAATCACGTAATTTTGTATTGATAATACTATAGAGCATTATTGGATCTTGTGGTAATTGATTCATATTTTTGTCCTTTCTAAGTAACTGTTCGGAGATAAAGTTAGCGTGTGTTTTAACATACAAAAAAGAGATGCCTCATATGCTATAAAAAATAAATACCAAAGAACCAGCAGAGGAGGGCATCTCTTTAAAATTAGAATTACATTATCTAACTTATGTTTAGATTGTATATGAAATATTGAAAAAAAGCAAGAGAAAAAGAAAAGAAAAATGCACTATTTTTAGTACATTCATTTTCTTTTTGTAAATTCTGGAAGCGATTCGGTGAGGAGAACTTTTAATAAATATGCAAAATTAAAACGGCGAATCTTATATCTTTATGGGAAATTATTATAAATTGTACAGAAATACTAATTTTCTGGACTTCATTTTTAATTTGTAGTATTCTAATAGGTAGAACATTTTATTGGAGGTAATATTTATGAATAAAGTATGGAAGTTCCATAATGATGTGGATACTGACCAGATTATTGCTTCTCAGTATTTGCTTTTACCAGATATTGAAGCAATGAAACAGTACACTTTTGAGTCTTTAGATCCTGAGTTTGCTAAGAAAGCACAGCCAGGAGATTTAATTGTTGCTGGTGAAAACTTTGGATGTGGTTCTTCAAGAGAACAGGCTCCAAGTGTTTTAAAAGCTCTTGGAATTAAAGCGGTAATCGCTAAGTCCTTTGCCAGAATTTTTTATCGTAATTCTATCAATATTGGACTCCCTGTTATTGTATGTAAGGATTTATATGAACATGTTGAAGATGGCGGACAGGCAGACCTTGACTTATCTGCTGGTACAGTAACTGTTGATGGACAGGTATTTTCCTGTACAAAGCTTCCAGAATATATGCAGAATATTCTGAATGCTGGAGGATTAATTGCATCTTTAAATAAGGAGGAAGAGTAATCATGGGAATGACTTTAGGAGAAAAGATTATTGCCCGCGCTGCCGGTGTTGATTTTGTAAAACCGAATGATATTCATACGGTTACTCTTGACCGTATGATGAGTAACGATGGTACAACACATCTGACTGTTGATATGTACCATAATAAATTAAAACATCCAAAGATTGCTGATAAAGATAAGGTTGTTTTCATTATGGATCATAATGTTCCAGCAGAGAATCCAAAGACTGCAGAAGCACATAAGAAGATGCGTGATTTTGCGATTGAAAACGATATTAAGCTTTATGAGGGGCAGGGCGTATGTCATCAGATTATGATGGAAGATTATGTA
This sequence comes from uncultured Anaerobutyricum sp., assembly GCF_934307085.1. Lineage (GTDB taxonomy): Bacteria > Bacillota > Clostridia > Lachnospirales > Lachnospiraceae > Anaerobutyricum. The sequence goes on along the minus strand of NZ_CAKRCF010000053.1, from coordinate 2,876 downwards.
TGTCCGGGTGAACTTATTTTTGGCGCAGACTCCCATACAACATCTTATGGTGCACTTGGTGCTTTTGGTACAGGTGTTGGCTGTACAGACTTTTTATATGCGATGACAACAGGAACTTCCTGGGTTATGGTTCCAGAAACAATTCGTTTTAATCTGCATGGCAAGTTAAAAGAAGGAGTTTATCCAAGAGATTTAATCCTTACGATTATTGGAGATATCGGAGCGAATGGAGCAAATTATAAAATTATGGAGTTTGCCGGAGATGGAGCACATAATCTTTCTGTTGATGACCGTATGGTTCTTTGTAATCTTACAGTAGAGGCTGGTGCAAAGGCTGGTATCGTTGAGCCAGATGAGAAGGTTGTAGAATACTGTAAAGAGCATGGACGTGAAGCAGTACATATGTTTAAGAGCGATGATGATGCACATTTTTGTGAGGTATATGATTACGATTTAAGTAAGATTGAGCCAGTCGTTGTTCGTCCAGACTTTGTAGATAACTTTGCACTTCTTAAAGATGTCAAAGAAGAAAAGATTGCGATTGATGAGGCTTTCTTAGGTTCCTGTAATAACGGACGTATTGATGATTTGCGTGTAGCCGCTGAAATCGTAAAAGGCAAACAGGTTGATCCGAAGGTTCGTTTTATTGTTGCACCTGCATCGAAGGCAGTTTATATTCAGGCGTTAGAAGAGGGAATCATTACAACATTAATGGAAGCGGGAGCTATGGTTATGAACTGCAACTGTTCCGTATGCTGGGGAAGTTGCCAAGGTGTTATCGGAGAGAATGAGGTACTCATTTCTACCGGTACAAGAAACTTTAAGGGACGTGCAGGGGCACCAAGTTCAAAGGTTTATCTGGCAAGTGCTGCAACAGTGGCGGCATCCGCTCTTGCAGGCTATATTACAGGGTCAGAAGATTAGAGATTAAAAATTATCATGAATATATAATAATTCTATATTATAAAAGCAACAGAAAGAGGTATTACTATGGAACAATTTACCGGAAAGGTATGGGTGTTAGGGGATGATATTGATACCGATATCATTATCCCAACAGAATATTTGGCACTTCCTACCGTTGAAGATATGAAACAGTATGGTTTTTCACCATTAAGACCGGAACTGGCAAGTCAGATTCAGGAAGGTGACATTATTGTTGCTGGAAAGAACTTTGGATGTGGTTCATCAAGAGAACAGGCTCCGGAAATTATTAAGGCATTGAAGGTAAAGTGCGTTATCGCAAAGTCCTATGCCCGTATTTTTTTCAGAAACTCCATTAATAACGGACTTTTACTTATTGAGAACAGTGATATTCAGAACGTTATCAAAGAGGGAGATAGTCTTACCGTGAATATGGGAGAGTCTTTAGAATTTGAAGGAAAAACTTATCCAATTCATCCACTTCCAGATAACCTGATGGATATTATCAATGCAGGTGGTCTTGTAAAAGCAATGCAGAAACGTAACGGGATTATTTAGGAGGCAGTCATGGGAAGTACATTAATTGAAAAAATTATCGAAAAAAATACTGGCCTTTCTAAAGTAAGCCCAGGTCAGATTGTTACTGTAAATGTTGACAGAGTAATGATTCATGATATTTTCATTCCTTTTGTTGCAGAAAAGTTTGAAGAAATGGGCTTTACAAAGCTCTGGGATTCAGATAAGGTTGTCTTAATCTACGATCATCTCGTACCTACAAGTGCAGTAGAAGATGTTCGTCACTTTAAGATTGGAGATGCTTTTGCAGATAAATATGGTTTAACACATGTACATAGACGTGATGGTATCTGTCATCAGCTTATGACAGAAGCTGGATATGCAAAGCCAGGTAATATTGTTTTTGGAACAGACTCTCACACGACAACTTATGGATGTGTTGGTTGTTTTTCATCAGGTATTGGTTATACAGAGATGGCATCTATTCTTGGAACAGGGGAGATGTGGATTCGTGTTCCGGAAACAATTAAAGTAGTTATTAACGGAACACTGCCAGCGAATGTAACAGCTAAAGACGTGATTCTTCGTCTTATTGGTGATCTTCGTGCTGATGGTGCTACTTACAAAGCACTTGAAATTACAGGTTCCGCGGTAGATGCTATGAGTGTTGCCTCCAGAATGACAATTTCCAATATGGCAATTGAAGCCGGAGCAAAGTGCTGTCTTTTCCAACCAGATGAGAAGACCTGTGAATATTCCGAAGTAAAACTTGAAGATGTAGATTGGCTTTACGGAGACGAAGATGCGTCTTATTGCCGTGTAATGACTTATCAGGCAGAAGAACTTGTACCAGTTTGTGCCTGCCCTTCACAGGTAGATAATATTCATCCAGTAAGTGAACTTGTCGGAACAGAGATTGATCAGGTATTTATCGGTTCCTGTACGAATGGTCGTTTAGAAGATTTAGCAAGAGCAGCAAAAATTCTTGAAGGAAAAACAGTGGCCTGTCGTACAATCGTAACACCTGCCAGCCGCAAAATTTATATTGAGGCAGTAAAAGCAGGCTATATGGAGACATTAGCAAAAGCCGGAGCAATCATTACTCAGCCAGGGTGTGGATTATGCTGTGGGCGAGCTGGCGGAATTCTCTGCGATGGAGAAAAGGTACTTGCTACAAATAACCGTAACTTTTTAGGACGTATGGGAACTTCAAAAGTAGGAATCTATTTAGGATCTCCGGCAACAGCAGCAACTTCTGCAATTTATGGGAAAATCACATTACCGGAGTAAATTTTGATTTGTGGTGCTAAACAGATGAATAGACGCCGCCAGGAAAGAATATGTAGCCAGAGTGCCAGAAGTACTATTGAAAAGAGAGACGAAACAATATCCCATTTTGAGCTGTTGTGCTAAACGTTCCATTTTGCCCAGTAAAG
>NZ_CAKRCF010000052.1 GCF_934307085.1 uncultured Anaerobutyricum sp. | reverse complement strand
ATTTTCAGAGAACTGGTGACAGGAGGCAAGGTATATGAGTGTACGGATTTTACAGAATAAATGTGTGGGATGCGGAAGATGCCTTTCTGTCTGTCCCGGAAATCTCTTAAAAAAGGGCGAGGACGGCAAGGTACATATTCGAAATATCAGAGACTGCTGGGGCTGTACCGCCTGCTTAAAAGAATGTCATACCGGAGCAATCCTTTATTTCTTAGGTGCTGACATGGGAGGCATGGGTTCCATGCTTTCTGTTAAGGAAAAAGGCGATGTCCGCATATGGAGTGTCGATAGTCCAAACGGTGAGACAAAGACCATTGAAATCAACATGAAGGATTCTAACAAATACTAATTATAGAAAACGTTTAAAGGAGGAAATGAGATGGGAACATTATCACATCTTGATGAACTGGAAGCAGAAGCAATATACATAATAAGAGAAGTAGCAGCAGAATGTGAGAAGCCGGTTATGCTTTACTCAATCGGAAAGGATAGTTCCGTAATGCTGCATCTGGCGATGAAGGCATTTTATCCAGAAAAACCGCCATTCCCATTTATGCATATCGATACAACATGGAAATTCAAAGAAATGATTGAATTTAGAGATAAAGTTGCAAAAGAAAAAGGAATTGATATGATTGTATACACCAATGAAGAAGGTGTAAAAAAGGGAATCAACCCATTTGATCACGGCTCAGCCTACACAGACATTATGAAGACACAGGCGTTAAAGCAGGCACTTACAAAATATGGATTTACTGCAGCATTTGGCGGCGGTCGTCGTGATGAAGAAAAATCAAGAGCCAAAGAGAGAATTTTCTCCTTTAGAAATAAAGAGCAGGCATGGGATCCAAAGAACCAGCGCCCAGAGGTTTGGAAGTTATATAACACACAGATTAAACAGGGCGAAAGTATTCGAGTATTCCCAATTTCCAACTGGACAGAGAAAGATATCTGGCAGTACATCCAGCGTGAAAACATTGAAATCGTACCACTTTACTATGCAGCGGAACGTCCGGTAGTAGAGCGTGACGGAAATATCATCATGGTAGATGATGACAGAATGAAACTTCGTCCAGGTGAAAAGATTGAACATAAGAGCGTAAGATTCCGTACTCTTGGATGTTACCCGTTAACTGGTGGTATTGAATCTACCGCACATACATTAGACGAGATTATTGATGAGACACTTAGCGCAGTAGATTCTGAGAGAACCAGCCGAGTTATTGACCATGACGGCGGAGCAGCCAGCATGGAAAGAAGAAAGAAAGAGGGGTACTTCTAAGATGAAAGGATTATTAAAATTTATTACATGCGGAAGCGTGGATGACGGAAAATCAACATTAATCGGACATATCCTGTATGACTCCAAGCTTCTTTATACAGACCAGGAAAAAGCACTTGAGCTTGACTCAAAAGTAGGAAGCCGTGGTGGAAAAATAGATTATTCTTTACTGCTTGACGGATTAATGGCAGAGAGAGAACAGGGTATCACAATCGATGTAGCTTACAGATATTTCACGACAGATAACCGAAGCTTCATCGTAGCAGACACTCCAGGACATGAAGAATATACAAGAAACATGGCAGTAGGTGCATCTTTTGCAGACTTAGCCGTTATCCTTCTTGATGCAACACAGGGCGTACTTGTACAAACAAGACGTCATGCAAGAATCTGTGCGTTAATGGGAATTAAATACTTCATTTTTGCAGTAAACAAAATGGATCTTGCAAAGTATAGTGCAGAAAGATTCCGTGAAATTGAAAAACAGATTGAAGCATTAAAAGAAGAACTTGGACTGGAAAATGTATATATCGTTCCAGTATCTGCTACAGAGGGTGATAACGTAACAAAATCTTCTGATAACATGAGCTGGTACGAAGGCAAGCCAATCCTTTCTATCTTAGAGCAGGTTGACATTGATGAGAATCAGGAAGAAGGTTTCTATCTTCCAGTACAGAGAGTATGCCGTCCAAATCATCAGTTCCGTGGATTCCAGGGACAGATTGAAAGTGGAAGTATTAAAGTAGGCGATGAGATTACTGCACTGCCAAGTATGGAAAAAGCACATGTTAAATCTATTCATGTAACAGACAAAGATGTGCAGTCTGCAGAAAAAGGACAGCCGGTAACGATTCAGCTTGACCGAGAAGTAGATGTATCAAGAGGATGTGTATTATCCGCTGGTGCCGGAGAAAAAGTAACTTCTTCTGTAGAAGCAACACTTCTCTGGATGGATGATGATAAGCTCGAAAGTGGAAAGAACTACTTCGTAAAATTAGGAACAAGATTAGTACCTGGTATTGTTTCAAAAATTCTTTACTCTATCGACGTAAACACAGGAGAAAAGAAAACTGCCGATTCTTTAGGAAAGAACGAAATCGCACAGTGCGAGATTACATTTGTAGACCGTGTCGTAGCAGATGAATTCAAAAATCATAAGACATTAGGCGAGTTAATCCTGATTGACCGTGTAACCAATATGACTTCTGCCTGCGGTGTTGTTACAGAGATTAAAGAAGAAGGACAGGAAGCAGGAAAGAAAGCAGACCAGCTTCGTGCAGTCATCAAAGGTCAGAGAGCAGCAACGATTCCATTTGACCTTTCAGATGCAAGTATCACAAGAAGCTTTGTAGAACAGGTAGAAAAAGAGCTGACATTAGGTGGAAGACATACCTACCTTTACGCACCAAAAGATGGTGAGCCAGTAGGACTTGTCGTAAGACATTTAAACAGAGCTGGTGTTATCGTATTACTTGTTCTTGACAAAGACTTAAAGGATAAAGAAGAAATCAAAGACTCCTTATCTAAGTACAGCAAGTACATTAAGAACTGGGAAGAAGGAGAAAAAGGAGATGTGGACAATGCAGTACAGACAATCCGTAAGATTACAGAATATGCGGAAGATGTATACGGTGTTGCCAGCCACATCTAAAAGGAGAGATGGAAATGAAGTTTAACACAAAGATTCTTCATGGGAAAGCAGGAAGAAATACACCGGACGGAGGAACCCTTCCGGGAGTCAGTCAGGTAAGTGCATTTTCTTACGATTCCGCAGAACATCTCGAAAAAGTATTTGGAAATAAGGCACCGGGGTTTGCCTATACAAGAATCGGTAACCCGACTGTCGCAGCATTTGAACAAAGAATCAATGAATTAGAAGGAGGCATGGGTGCAGTTGCCTGTGCTTCCGGAATGGCAGCCATCACATCGGCATTACTTAATATATTAAGTGCCGGAGATGAGATTATCGCAGGAAGCGGATTATTTGGCGGAACCATTGATTTATTCAAAGATTTAGAAGCATTTGGCATTACGACACATTTCATTCCACATATTACAGTGGAGGACATAAAGACGGTTTTAAATCCCAATATCAAAGTAGTTTTCGGAGAGATTATCGGCAATCCGGGGCTTGATGTAGTAAACATTAAGGAAGTAACCGATTTCCTTCATGAAAATGGTGTACCATTTATCGCGGATGCCACCACAGCAACCCCTTATCTGGTAAATGCCTTATCATTAGGAGCTGATATCGTTATCCATTCCAGTTCAAAGTACATTAATGGAAGCGGCAATTCTATTAGCGGGATTATCGTAGATGGTGGAAAGTTCAAATGGGATAAAGACAGATATCCGGCAATGAAGGAATACAGCAAATACGGAAAGTTTGCTTACACTGCAAGACTTCGAAACGATGTGTGGAGAAATATGGGTGGGTGTCTCGCACCAATGAACGCTTACCTGAATATTTTAGGGCTTGAAACACTCGGTATTCGAATGAAAGTACTTTGTAATAATGCCCTGACACTTGCAAAGGCATTAGAACAATTACCGGGAATTACAGTCAACTATCCGGGACTTGAGAGCAGTCCATATAAAACACTTGTTGATGAACAGTTCGGAGGGCTTGGGGGTGCCATCCTCACTATTCGAGCAGGTTCAAGAGAAAAGGCATTTAAGTTGGTTAATTCTTTAAAATATGCACATATTGCAACGAATATCGGTGATTTAAGAACATTAGTTATTCATCCATCATCTACCATTTACCTGCATAGCACCAAAGAAGAACAGGAACATGCAGGAGTATATGAGGATACGATTCGAATCAGTGTCGGAATCGAAGATGTGGAAGATTTGATTGCGGACTTTACACAGGCGGTAGAAAATATATAATGTAATTATTCAAAGTTATATAGAGTTCCAGAAGATATATAAATTATATTTGCATAAATTTATATAAATGAATATATGTTAGAAATCTATATAGAGAATCGCTATATGAGAAAAGAAGCATTAAAGAGGTAGCTTCGTAAATAGCGTTGAATGGTTACTAAAAACTTAGCAACATAGAAATGAAAAAGGGTATTTCATTTAATTACAGGAGGATAACATGGCAGTAGATTATGCAACTCTGAAAAAAGGCGGATTTATGCGTCAGAAACAGAAAAACAATTTTTCTTTAAGACTTCGTTCTGTCGGTGGACATATGACTGCAGAGCAGCTTGCAAAAGTTGCCGAGGTCGCAGAAAAATATGGTGAAGGATATGTACATCTAACATCCAGACAGGGTGTGGAGATTCCATTTATCAAGTTAGACCAGATTGAAGAAGTAAAAAATGCATTAGCAGAAGGGGATGTTGTTCCGGGTGTATGCGGACCTCGTGTAAGAACTATTACTGCCTGCCAGGGTGCAGCAATCTGTCAGAGCGGCTGTATTGATACATACTCATTAGCAAAGGAACTTGATGAGAGATACTTTGGTTACGAACTTCCTCACAAGTTTAAATTTGGTATCACTGGATGCCAGAACAACTGCTTAAAGGCAGAAGAAAATGATGTAGGAATCAAAGGTGGAATGCAGGTATCCTGGTTAGAAGATAAGTGTATCCAGTGTGGTGTCTGCGTAAAAGCCTGCCGAAATGAGGCAATTACTTTAGAAGACGGAAAAATCAGTATCGACACAGGAAAATGTAACTTCTGCGGACGTTGTGCAAAGTCCTGTCCAGTAGATGCTTACGATACACAGTCAGGATATATCGTTTCTTTTGGTGGAACGTTTGGAAATCATATCAGCAAAGGCGAGACAGTCATTCCATTTATTGAAAGTCATGAAAAGTTATTAAAAGTATGCGATGCAGCATTAAAATTCTTTGAACAGAACGGAAAAGCAGGAGAGAGACTCAAATTCACAATTGACCGTACTGGAAAAGAGGCATTTGAAAAAGCAATTAAGGAGGCCTATGAAAATGAGTGAAATACATTTTGATGAACAGGTAGATATTACTGATGTTGTATGCCCTGTTACATTTGTAAAAGCAAAAGTAGCATTAGAGGAAATGGATGAGGGACAGGTTTTAGCCGTAAAAATGAACGATGGCGAACCAGTACAGAATGTTCCAAGAAGTATCAAAGAAGAAGGACATCAGATTTTAAAATTAGATACAAATGATGATGGAACTTATACTTTATTTGTAAAGAAAGTTGGAGAATAAAGTATACAGATAAAAAGTAGAAAAATAAAGCAGGAAAATCCCGTAGTGTGTTCGAAAATTATTTTTGTAAGATGTATTCCACAAAGTAGGATGCGAAAATTACTTTTTACTTTTTCGAGTATGCTTTGGGAAGGAGAACAATTATGGCAGAAAGATTAAACAAAGACAGCTTTCAGGAAAAGGTATTAAGCGCACCAGGTCTTGCAATCGCAGACTTCTACTCTGATAGTTGTATTCCATGCAAAAAGTTATCTCCGATACTTGCAGATCTGGACGAAAAATATCCAGACGTATACATCGGAAAAGTAAATATTGTTTACGAGCAGGAACTTATCGAAGAATATAGTGTTATGTCTTCACCAGTGCTTATTTTCTTCAAAAACGGAGAAGAAGTAGATAGAATCACAGGAGCTGTAAGTAAGCATAAAATCGAAGAAGCAATCGAAAAGAATAAATAATAAGATCTATAGTAAAGAATCTGATAAAAGACGGAATAAAACATATTTATAAAGTTGAATATAAAGTCATATATAGCAATTTGAATATATTTATAAAGCCATTGTAAAGATGTATATAATGATAAATAGAATATAAAAGTTTAAGGTAAGGCCGATATAATAAGACAGATATAATTTTATAAATATAAAAACAGACATAAATGGAGGATAGAATCGTGAAAATCACAGTTGCTGGAAAAGTAAAAGAATATGAAGATGGATTAAACATCACACAGCTTATTGAAAAGGAAAACGTAGAGACACCGGAATATGTTACTGTATCCGTAAACGATGAATTCGTTGAAAGAGCAGATTTTGAAAAAGCCTTAAAAGACGGTGACGAAGTAGAATTCCTGTATTTCATGGGAGGTGGAAGATAATGCTTTCAAACGAGCAGCTTGAACGCTACTCCCGTCATATTATTTTGAAGGAAGTTGGCGCGAAAGGACAAAAGAAATTATTAAATGCCAAAGTATTAATTATCGGAGCCGGTGGACTTGGCGCACCAGCCGCAATGTATTTAGCAGCAGCCGGTGTTGGAACAATCGGAATCGCAGATGCAGACGAAGTAGATTTATCTAACTTACAAAGACAGATCATTCATTCAACACAGGATGTAGGTAAGGCAAAAGTACAGTCTGCGAAAGAGACAATGGAAGCCATTAACCCAGATGTAAAAGTAATTACATACCGTACTTTCGTAGACTCAGAATCCATCATGGACTTAATCAAAGACTACGACTTCATCATCGATGGAACAGACAACTTCCCTGCAAAATTTCTGATTAACGATGCCTGTGTAATGGCAAAGAAACCATTTTCACATGCTGGAATCATCCGTTTCAAAGGTCAGCTCATGACTTATGTACCAGGAGAAGGACCATGTTATCGTTGTGTATTCAAAAATCCGCCGCCAAAGGACGCAGTACCAACCTGTAAGCAGGCAGGAGTTATCGGCGCAATGGGTGGAGTGATTGGAAGCCTTCAGGCAATGGAAGCAATAAAATACATTCTTGGAGTTGGAGACTTACTGACAGGATATCTCTTAACTTATGATGCCTTAAAAATGGAATTTAGAAAGATTAAACTTCCAGAACATACAGAAGAATGTGCTGTATGTGGTGAACATCCGACAATCACAGAGCTTATCGATTACGAACAGACAGAATGTGAGGGAATCTAATCATGCAGGTAAAGCTTAAAAAAGAAGACTTTCAGGCAATGGCAGCCCATGCCATTGCCCACCTGCCGGAAGAAGCCTGCGGACTCATCGCCGGCGAAAAATCCGACACAGAACGAGTAATAAAAAAAGTATATTACCTTACAAATATTGACCATACAAACGAACACTTCTCTTTAGATCCAAAAGAGCAGCTTGCAGCAATCAAAGACATGAGAAAGAACGGATTAGAACCACTTGGAAACTGGCATTCTCATCCGGAAACACCAGCAAGACCATCACAGGAGGATATCCGACTGGCTTTTGACTCCGAGGCAAGTTATCTTATTATGTCTCTGATGGACCAGGAGAATCCTGTAATCCATGCTTTCCGAGTAAGGGAGGGGCAGGTTTCTAAGGATGAGATTGTTCTGGTTTAGTTAAAAACAGGCAAGGAGACGAACTCTGGAAATCAAAATACTCCATATTTGTGACTTTAGTTGCTGCGAGGAGTAATCTTCTATGAAAATCCTCTCATGAAAAGTTATTGATTTTGACTCCGTTGTAAAAAACACAAGAGTCGCAAAATTAATAACTTTTCATGAGGGGATTTTCTAACATTAGATACACCCTCTCAGCTCAGAGTTCACAAATATGGAGTATTTGACTTCCAGAATTCTGTTTCCTTGCTAGGGTTATTTGAGTTACCTCATCCGTTTATTCACTTTGTCCATTTATCTACTGAGGAAAGGAGTCCAATATGTCTATAAAAGACTTCTGCACTCTCCCCCAATCTCCATTATTACTATTCTAATTCAACTAAATCTAGCCACTGTCAGCCCTCTTTTGATATATACGTCATATTTGTAATCTCGGAGCAAAGGTTGGATGCGAGCACATAAACGAACATTCAACCTGCAGCGACTAAAATTACAAATATGACGTATATATCAAAAGAGGGCGTCGGTTCTTAATAAATTAAATAGTAAATTTATTTTTTGAAAACCTCTTTACTTTTTACATGATTTTGGATACATTATTAATAGAAGTACAATCTTAACATCATAGAAGACAAGTGATGTTAAGTAAATTTTCGGAGGAGGAACATATTAATGAAGGCATTATCAGAAAAACGCCTTAGCGACTACATGGCACAACAGATTGCTGATGAGATTCTTTCCGGTCGGATTGCCGGAGGGACGCAGTTAAAGCAGGAAGAACTGGCAGAAGTATTTGGCGCTTCGAGAATTCCAATCAGAGAGGCATTTCAGGTATTAGAGGGACAGGGATTGATTGTCCGTCTGGCAACGAGAAGAATTTACGCAGTAGAATTATTGGAAGAACAGATTCGGATTATTTATGAAATGATTGGAGATATCCTCAAAAAAGCAGTAGAGAATTTAAAAAATGAGGATAAAGGAAAAGAAGTGATAACTATTCTTTCCTCTGATTTATCCACATCGAAACGTTTCGATGAGATATTATTAGACTGTACGGACAATGTATATCTCTCAAAATTACTTTATACTGCTTCAGATTGCTATATTCGTTTTGCTGTATCTTGTGGAGTAAATGAGCAGGAGAGCAAATGCAGAAAAGAGATGAAACAGATTATTTTAGAAGAAAATGGTGCGAATCTCGACAGTATTTCTGGAAGAAAGAAAATATTTAAAAAAATAGATGCATGGATGAAGGTACTTGCAGATAACGTAAATGTAGAGAGGGGAAAGAATAAATGATGGGATTAAGACCAATTAAGATGCCGTCAGCAAAAGAGCGAGTAGCGGCAGAACTTAGAAAGGCGATATTGTCAAGGCAGATGAAAGAAGGCGAAGTGCTTTCTCTTGAAAGTGTGGCATCACAGCTTAATGTGTCTGCAATGCCAGTAAGAGAAGCATTTCAGATACTTGCCCGCGACGGACTGATTCAGCTCCGGAAAAATAAAGCAGCAGTCGTTCTTGGTGTGACAGAAACTTATATCAAAGAGCATTATCAACTGCGAGCCATCTTAGAAGGAGCGGCAGCACGTCTTTGTGCAGCGCCAGAAGCAGACATTTCAGAACTGGAAGAAATCTATGAGGATTCCCGTAAAGTATTAGAGAACAAAGACTTTTCACGCTACACAGATATTAATAGAGAATTCCATAATGAAATCTGGACAGCTGCAGGAAATGGAAAAATGAAAAATATGATTTCAGAACTCTGGAATGGATTATCAATGGGAATGATGGTTTCCGAAGAAGACTATGCTAAAGTTTCCGTAAAAGAACATGGAGAAATCTTGGAGGCGATCAAGGCACATGACGGAGATGCGGCAGAAGCAGCTATGAAGGAACATATTATGCGAAGCAGAGATGATATGTTGACTTATTATAATTAGGGGTGCCGCAGACAGGAAACGCCCGCTGAAAGATAAATAGACCATATTTGTGGCTTTAGTCGCGGCAGGTTGAATGTTCGCGTGGAAGCGCTCGCATCCAACCTTTGCTCCGAGGCCACAAATATGGTCTATTTATCTTTCAGCGGGCTGTCTTTGGAGGGTCGGGGTGTTAATTATAATATTGAGGTGATTTGTGTATGAGAGTCGTAGACTCCGACTTTCTTCCCCAAATCTTCCCCAGATTCTTTATTTTGGTTCGTCTGTCCCCACTACCCCACAAATCAATCCTAGTACATTCTGCACAAAAAAAGACCTTCAACTTTATTGTATTTGCCGAAATGATGCAAATAGAGCAAAAAACAGTTGACTTTTTCTCAATAAAGGTATATCTTAGAATCAAGATTTGGATACAAAATCAAATATCAAAAATCATAAATCAAAAATGCCAAAGCAAAACATCAAGTAAAGAAATTAGGATTTTCATTTACTGGATATGGGAGGCTGGAAAGGGTAAGAGGATTTATGATAAAAGCAAAACGTAAGACGAATCTAACAAATGAGGAGGTAGAGAGATGAGTCAGATAACAATCACGTTACTTTTTTTGCTGTTCGCGATTGTCATGTTTATGTGGGAGAAGATTCCACTGGGACTGACATCCATGATTGTATGTGTCGGACTGGTAGTTTCCGGTGTACTTGAATGGCAGACAGCGTTCGCAGGATTTATCGACAGCAACGTTATCTTGTTTGTAGCAATGTTTATCGTAGGAGGAGCATTGTTTGAAACAGGAATGGCCAATAAGATTGGCGGAATTGTTACTCATTTTGCAAAGACGGAAAGACAGCTTATCGTAGCGATTATGGTTATCGTAGGTGTGATGAGCGGATTTCTTTCTAATACAGGAACAGCAGCAATCCTGATTCCGGTAGTTATCGGAATCGCAGCGAAGTCAGGGTATTCCCGTTCAAGATTATTAATGCCTTTGGTTTTTGCAGCAGCGATGGGAGGTAACCTCACATTGATTGGTGCTCCTGGAAACATGATTGCGCAATCAGGTATGGAAGGAATTGGTCTTAAGTTTGGATTCTTTGATTATGCCAAAGTTGGTGTTCCGATTTTAATTGTAGGAATTATTTATTTCGCATTTATCGGTTATAAGTTTCTTCCGAATAAAGAAGGAAGCGACGAAGGAATTTTTGATGAGTCAAAGGATTTTAGCCATGTACCAAAGTGGAAACAGTACCTTTCCTTAGTAATTTTGCTACTTACCTTAGTAGGAATGATATTTGAGGAACAGCTTGGTATCAAGCTTTGTGTCATCGGATGTATGGGAGCGTTAGCTTTAATGGTTACAGGAGTAATCAGTGAGAAAGATGCGTTGGCATCCATTGACTTAAAAACCATTTTCCTTTTCGGAGGAACACTTTCTTTAGCGGCAGCGTTAGAAAAAACAGGAGCAGGAGAACTTATTGCAGAAAAGGTAATCGGAATGCTTGGCGATAACCCATCTCCATATGTACTTACATTTGTGATCTTTATGCTCTGTTGTGTAATGACAAATTTCATGTCTAACACAGCGACAACAGCCCTGATGGTTCCAATTGGAATTTCCATTGCACAGGGAATGGGAGCAGACCCAAGTGCCGTATTGATGGCATGTGTCATTGGTGGTTCCTGCGCATACGCAACACCAATCGGAATGCCGGCTAACACAATGGTTGTAACAGCAGGTGGCTATACATTTAAAGATTATGCCAAAGCTGGTGTGCCAATGATTTTAGTGGCAACGGTAGTAAGTATGATACTTCTTCCGATCTTCTATCCATTTTTCCCAGGATAGAGAGCCGGTTAAGCAGGCCGGGTTGCTCCGGCCGAATAAATTAAAGCTGAACTTATTAATGAAAATGTATACGGTTAATCTTTCATTCATTCACATATTTAAATCCCGCTGACCGTCGGGTAAATTAACAGGAGGATTTCTAAATGTCTAAAGAAGAACAGGTAACACAACTTACGGAACATATGGCTAAGTTTATTGCTCATGTTGCAAAGAAACTTCCAGATGATGTTATTGCAAAACTGGAGGAGCTTCGTGATAAAGAAGACAGCCCTCTTTCCAAAACAATCTATGATACTATGTTTAAAAATCAGGAACTGGCGGTAAAGCTGAATCGTCCAAGTTGTCAGGATACAGGAGTATTACAGTTCTGGGTAAAATGTGGTACAAAGTTCCCATTAATCGGAGAACTTGAAGCACTCTTAAAAGATGCTGTTGTAAAAGCAACTTTTGAAGCACCACTTCGTCATAACAGTGTAGAAACATTTGATGAGTACAATACAGGTAAGAATGTTGGAAAGGGAACACCAACTGTATTCTGGGACATCATTCCTGACTCAGACGAATGTGAAATTTATACATACATGGCTGGTGGCGGATGTACCCTTCCAGGAAAAGCAATGGTTCTTATGCCAGGTGAAGGATACGAAGGAGTAACAAAGTTCGTTATGGATGTTATGACAACATACGGATTAAATGCCTGTCCTCCATTATTAGTAGGTGTAGGTGTAGCAACTTCTGTAGAAACAGCAGCCCTTCTTTCTAAAAAGGCTTTAATGCGTCCAATCGGTTCTCACAATGATAATGAGAGAGCAGCTAAGATGGAAACATTATTAGAAGACGGAATCAATGCCATCGGATTAGGACCTCAGGGTATGGGTGGGAAATACTCCGTAATGGGAGTAAATATCGAAAATACAGCCCGTCATCCATCCGCAATCGGTGTAGCCGTAAATGTAGGATGCTGGAGCCACAGAAGAGGACACATTGTATTTGACAAGGATTTAAATTATAAAATCACAACACATACGGGGGTAGAGTTATAATGGTAGAAGTAAAAGATGGAAAAAAGATTTTAACAACACCAATTTCAGCAGAAGATTTAAAAGGCATTAAAATCGGCGATATCGTTTATTTAAATGGAAGCATGACAACTTGCCGTGACGTAGCTCACCGTCGTTTAGTAGAAGAAGGAAGAGAACTTCCTGTAGATGTAAGAAATAATGCTATTTTCCATGCCGGACCAATCATCCGTCCTTTAGAAAATGATAAGTTTGAGATGGTATCCGTAGGACCAACAACCAGTATGCGTATGGAAAAATTTGAATATGAATTCGTAAAAGAAACTGGTGTACGTGTGATCATCGGAAAAGGTGGTATGAAAGAAAATACAGAACGTGCCTGCAAAGACTTTGGAGCAATCCACTGTGTATTCCCAGCAGGAAACGCTGTAGTAGCCGCAACAGAAGTAGAAGAAATCGTAAGAGCAGAATGGCGTGATCTTGGAATGCCAGAAACCTTATGGAACTGCCGCGTAAAAGAATTTGGTCCTTTAATCGTATCCATCGATCCAGAAGGAAACAACTTCTTTGAGCAGCAGAAAGTAGAATATAACAAACGTAAAGATGAACAGATTGAGAAAATCTCCGCACAGGTAGGATTCATTAAATAAATTCAATAAACTATCAACAAACCAGAATATATTTGAAAAATTATTACTGTGATATGAACACCTCGATTTATAATATATTTACAGAAAACATTTTTCAAATACATTTTAATGAATTATAGGATACTGTGCAAAGAATCCGAAATCTGGAAATTTGAATATATGTCGGCAGGCAGGCCCAAACCTGCCGGCATATAAAGATGATACAAGATAATCAAGATTTACAATCAAATAACAAAAAAATAACTAATTCCAAAATAACATAAAAACCACAAGTAAAAATTCCCCTAAGTTAGAAATTAAGTATTATAAAAAACATCTGCCGATAGTTTTACTAGAGCATTTTTCAAACACGCTCTAGAATTATCGGCAGATGTTTTTTTGAATAAAATTAATGTTGTATTAAGAATTTTTAGTTGATTTCTCATCCATTCTAGCATATAATAAAACCAGCTAAGAAATGTGGTGAATTTCAAGCATGAGCAAAATGAAAACCCCGGAAGTGGTTCGGACTTCCGGGGTTTTCTATTCCATTTATGTAAGGTGGCTTATGCCTTCAGGCTGTTACTGTCTATCGTTACTGTCCAGCCATTTGCAAATGTAGTAGCTAACTACATTCGCCATAACAGAAACAAAAAATGTGGTGCCTATTTCGCACATGAGACTTCACCTCCTTTCTGCTGGAGGGGCGACAGCATATATAATATAACATACATATAAAGAATATACAATATTTTACATGGTACAAATTGGAAAATACGAAACCTAGTATTTTGAAATTATCAAAATGCATTAAAATGATTACCTATAGAAAAAATCTAAAATTTAATAGAATTTTCCTATAGATTTATTTTGTTCCATTTACTTGTTGTAGCTTTTTTCCTGTGGTATAATTACTTAGCTGTTTAATGTGTGAAAGTTAGTATATCCAGAGTCAGTTTTATAGGCTCAGGGACATTTCAGTGATTATTCAGAGATATTTAATTTAGTAATATTTCCGTTTGGCTGATTTTGAGTAGTGATGCATTTAATAGCTGGAAATTTTTATTAGACCAAAGAGGGGAGCAGCAACATGACTCGTTTAGAAAAGTTAAGAAAGAGACTGGGTCAGTGTGACGAGATACTTTTAGATGCCATACTGATGAGACATCATATTATTAAAGATATTATGGCTTACAAAGAAGAGAATGGTCTTAACATTCTTGACCCGGAACAGGAAGAAAGACAGAAAGAATGGCTCGACGGTCGTTTAGAGGACGAGAGCAATGCAAGTGAAGTATGGGATATTTTCCATGCAATCGGTAAAGCAAGTAAGCAGATGCAGGCTAGAAAGCTTTTCGATTACAATATCGTACTTATCGGCTTTATGGGTGCTGGAAAGACAAGTATTTCCGAATATTTAAAAACATTATTTGCAATGGATGTTGTTGAGATGGATCAGATTATCGCAGAGAGAGAAGGAATGAGTATTCCAGATATCTTTGAGGTTCATGGTGAGCAGTACTTCCGTGATTTAGAGACCAATCTTCTTATCGAGATGCAGTCAAAAAAGAATGTTGTAATCTCCTGTGGCGGAGGAACTCCGCTTCGTGAGTGTAACGTTGTAGAGATGAAGAAGAACGGACGAGTTGTATTACTTACCGCTTCACCGGAAACTATTTTCGACAGAGTAAAGGATAGTCATGACCGTCCAGTCATCGAGAACAACAAGAATGTTCCGTTCATCGCTGATTTAATGGAAAAGAGACGTGCAAAATATGAGGCAGCAGCCGATATCGTTATCAATACAGACGGCAAGAGCCTTATCGAAGTATGTGAAGAACTCGTTCAGCAGTTATTAGCTATGGATGAGAATAAATAATTATATATTAAGATTTTAAAGAAAAAGAAAGAGGGTATGTATCATGGCAAAAGTTGATATTAATACAAAGATGATTACTTTACTTGGTGACCCATTAAAGCAGTCATTTGCAGCACAGATGCAGAATTGTGGTTATGAAGCCGCAGGATTAAATATGATTTATTTCTACACAGAGGTAAATAATGAACATCTTGCAGACGTAGTTAACGGTATCCGTTACATGAACTTTGCAGGTTTTGCAGTAACAAAGCCAAATAAAGTAAAAGTCCTTGAGTACCTTGATGAGTTAGATCCATTATGCGAGAAGATGGGAGCAAGTAACACAGTTGTTAAAACTCCAGAAGGCAAATTAGTTGGATATAACACAGACGGAATTGGTTTCATCAGATCTATGGAAAGAGATGGAAATGTTAAGATTGATGAGAATACTTACTTCTGTATCGGTAGTGGTGGAGCAGGTCGTGCTATGTGTTCTGCACTTGCTTACTACGGAGCAAAGAAAATCTACATCACAGACGTATTTGAAGAATCCAGTAAATCTTTAGTGGAAGATATCAATAAGAACTTTGCACCAGTTGCAGAATTCTGCCCGGCAGGTGACTTTTCTAAAGTAAAAGAAGCTACAGTTGTATTAAATGCCAGTGGAATCGGAATGGGCAGTCATATTGGAGAAAACCCACTTCCAAAAGAATTCATCAGCAAAGATCAGTTCTATTTTGATGCTTGCTACAACCCAGCCAAAACTCAGTTCTTATTAGACGCTGAAGAAGCTGGAGCAACAATCTTAAATGGTCTTGGAATGTCTCTCTATCAGGGAGCTGCTCAGATTGAATACTGGACAGGTCAGGAACCACCAATTGAGGCAATGCGCCAGAAATTATTAGACATCATCGCTGAGAAATAATAGAATAAAAAAGTAGTATACTGTCAATTACCTGCGGCTGCTGCATCAATCAATAGACTTTAATTTATCGCTTGTTGTATGAAAGTCGTGGGTTTTTGACTATAAGAATGTAAAAATATAAATAAGCTTATTATTAGAGAAAGGATTTTATTATGAACCCAGTAGTAGTAAGAAACGTAGCAATCGGAGAAGGAATCCCTAAAATCTGTGTACCTATCGTTGGAAAAACAAGAGAAGAAATCTTAGAAGCTGCAAAGAATATCCTTCCAATCGGAGCAGACGTTGTAGAGTGGCGTGTAGACTGGTACGAAGATATCTTCGATTTTGAAAAAGTAGAAGAAACAGCGAAACAGTTAAGAGAAGTACTTGGTGAAATGCCAATCCTTTTCACATTCCGTACTTCTAAAGAAGGTGGAGAAAAGGCAATTGAAACTCCAGTTTATGTAGAATTAAACCAGAAAATTAGCGCAACAGGCTATGTTGACCTCGTGGATATGGAAGCATTTACAGGCGATGATGCAGTAAAAGCAGTAGTAGAAGAAGCACACAAACATGGTGTAAAAGTAGTAGCATCTAACCATGACTTCGACAAGACACCAGCAAAATCTGATATCATCTACAGACTCCGTAAGATGCAGGATCTCGGAGCAGATATTCCTAAAATTGCTGTAATGCCACAGAACAAAAAGGACGTACTCACTCTTCTTGCAGCAACAGAAGAGATGGTAAATAATTACGCTGACCGTCCAATTATCACAATGTCTATGGCAGCAACAGGTGTAATCAGCCGTGTATGTGGTGAAGTATTTGGTTCCGCTCTTACATTCGGTGCAGTAGGAAAAGCTTCCGCACCAGGGCAGATGGGTGCAGGGGAATTAAAGGAAATGCTCACAACATTACATGCTTCTCTGTAAAATTTGATTTGCCGCAGGCAAAATAGACGCCCTCTGGGAATGAAATAATCCTTATTTGTGACTTTAGTCGCGGCGGTTTGAATACTCGCTCTATCCGCTCGTATCCAAACCTTGCTCCGAGGCCACAAATAAGGATTATTTCATTCTCAGAGGGCTGTGCTTTGGCTGTAGAAGTAAAATCAGAATTCTTCCGAAAATCTTTGTAAACTCGCTATTTGACATTACACAGTACCTAGTATAATATAGTATTAACAGGAAAGGAGCGAATCAATGAATGCACAGTTTAAGAAGGGGGTTCTGGAGCTGATCGTTCTTGCAGCGGTAGAGCAAAAAGATATGTATGGATATGAGTTGGTCGCAGAAGTTTCGAAAGTGGTGAATGTAAAAGAAGGAACCATTTATCCTATTTTGAAGCGACTGACGAATGAACATTATTTTGAGACATACTTAAGAGAATCCACAGAAGGACCACCAAGAAAGTATTATCATTTAACTGCTGCGGGGATTCTTCATTTAAGAGAATTAGAGAAGGAGTGGGAAGAATTTTCCCAGAATGTGAATAAGTTTTTAAAGGAGAGATAAGGGATGACGAAAAAGGAGTTTTTAAAAGAGTTAGAAGACAGGCTCCAAATGCTTGATGAAAAAGAACGAAAAGATATGATAGAGGAATACTCACAACATATTAGTATGCGCATGGAAAATGGTATGAAAGAGGAAGAGGCAATTGATGATTTTGGAGATGTGGATGATTTGATTGCCGAGATTCTTGAAGCGTATCATCTGGATCCGGAATATGAAGTGAAGAACAGAAAAAGAAGCGGGAAAACAGGAATTGCAGATTTATTGCCAAAAGATTTTTTTAAGAAAGAAACGAAGACAGCTAAATCCGGTAATAAAAGCAATGTCAATGATGAAAATAATAAAAGTAATTCTAGAAAGAATAGAAGAGTAGAAGGAACAAAACGCTTTAAGGAAGAACAAGGACGAAAAATAGAAAATATAACGAGTAAAGCTGTGAAAACGAGTAGTAATGCCGTTTCATGGAGCTGGGATAAGATTAAAAAATTCTTTTTTATTTTTATAAAAATAGTATTAGTTTTCCTGGCACTTCCGGCAGTATTTTTTGATTTGGCAGGGTTATTCGGACTGGGAATATTAGGTGTTATGGCATTTCAGGGATATCCGGTTATAGGATGCGTCATCATAGCATTTGGAGCGGTTTTAAGCATGACAGCATATATTCTTTTTTTATTTACCTATGTATTAGGAGGAAGGGGAGCAAAAGCATGAGTTTTAGAAAAATACTAGTAGGAATTTTTATGGCAGGGATTATCTGTTGCGGAATTGGAGCAGGAGTAACATTTCAGGAGTATTCTTCATTTAAATATATGGGAGAAAAAAGAATAGGGAGCAATAAAATCGCAGAAAAAACACTGACTGAGAATTTGTATACAGATAAAACGAAGAAGTTAAATACGTCATTTATAGCATACAATAATGAAAATGAGAATATAGAGCTAAAAACATCAAAATCTGTTCCTAAAGATAAAATACAAATCAAAGTACGTTATGATGCAGATAATGTAAAAGATATACATATTGATAAGAATTTATATAATAATGATGAGTATATGGGGGACGATATATATATTGATGATGACTACGATGAAAACAGTATGGATAATGTGGCACTGGAAAATATGACACAAACAGATGAAAGTGAATCTGCACAGCAGAATCCAACAAGTCAGGAATTTTTCATTAGTGCAGTGGGACGTATGTCTGATATAGAATATGTTCTCAGTTACAAAGATGAAATTTTGAAAAACATCAAAGAAAGAAAAATTTACAACTATGTTTATCCACAAATTATTTCTGT
>NZ_CAKRCF010000051.1 GCF_934307085.1 uncultured Anaerobutyricum sp. | reverse complement strand
TTTATCATAAAACGTTAAAAATCTCTGTCTGGAAATCCGTCAGTATTTTTCTGGCAGTCTTTGCAGTTTTTGCATGTGTCAACAGTCTTTCCCGGGCAGTCAATGCACTTATAACTGCCGACCTGCATATTACAGAAAATGAGCTGTGGTTTCGTACCGGTGCCGGAATTTTCTACAACGTCATCTGCCTGCTGTTTGTTCTGGCAGCCTGGTATCCTGCCCGCCACTGTGTACAGACAATGATCACAGACGAAAACTTTGCCCAGACCTGGTATGTATTCTGGATCCTTCCGGTAATCTTCATCGGAGTGAATCTTTTTATAATCCCTAAATACCGCAGTACTTTATATATCGGACGAGTCCTGCAGTGTTATATTGTTTTAAGTCTTGTACTGCTCATAACCCTGCTCCTGTTTTATGTCATGTTTCTCATGATGGCGGTCAGCCTGAACAGAAATGCCAGACTTCAGCAGGAGAACCATTTTCTTTCCCTTCAGCAGGAAAGATACGAGAATCTCTGCATGGCCATTGAAGAAGCAAGACAGGCGCGTCACGATATCCGCCATCATTTTGTCCAACTGTCCTCTCTGGCAGAGCAGGGTGACATGGAAAAGATCAAAAAATATCTCTTGGCTGCAACCGGAAAAATCTCTGACTATAACCTGCATTTCTGTGAAAATCAGGCTGTTGACAGTGTTTTCGGATATTATTCCACCCTTGCCAAAAGAGAAAACATTCCTTTTCATGCACTGGTTTCCCTGCCTGCTGATCTTTCCATAGATGAGATTAATCTGTGCCTTGTATTTTCCAATCTGCTGGAAAATGCCATCCAGGCAAGTGTGAAAACAGAGCCAGCCCGCAGAAAGATTAATGTGGAGGTTTATCCCCACCATAATCATCTGCTTCTGATTCATGTGGAGAATACCTTCGATGGCAAAATACAGCAAAAAAACAATATTTTCCAATCCTCCAAACGCTCCGGAAACGGCATAGGAATCGAATCCGTCCGCCACATTACCGATAAAAACGGCGGTGCCTGTGACTTTACCTATGAAGATGGTGTTTTCTCTGCCAAAATAATGCTCCGGATATAATCAGTTACTGATCATACCCGGAGCATCCACTAAATCACTTTTCTTGTTTTACTGTTATTTCTCTTCGGAATTAAACAATTCACTTAAGATTTCAGCATCTTCCTGCAGTACCTTCAACACATACTTGTCAAAGTGTCTCGCATCCTGTGTCGAAGAACCGAATTCATAAGTTTCCTGCCCATAATCCATAACATCAAACCCCGGAGTTGCTTTACTGGCTCCTTTTGCTCTGTAAGAAGCTGCATCTTTAAGAGTAAAATTCACCTCTCCATTCTCATAAGATACCCAACTGCTGATGTCTGTTCCTGTTGCTTCGGTTGCAGTTCCATTCTCTGTCTGAGTCTGTGCCGTTGCTTTTGTCACTTCTGCTGCTCCTTCTACATATTTTCCATACATTTCATCAACATAAAGTGCCAATGATTCCCCAAAGATTTCAGACGGAACATGTTCAATGGATGTTTATCAGGACTAATGCAGAAGTGATTTTATGAATTTTAATCTGAAACTAAAAAAAATCCGGACATTCCAGAAAATGACACAAAAAGAACTGTCAGAGAAGATCGGACTGACTGATCAACATAGAATTATACAATATGAAAAAGGAGTTCGTGTTCCCAAAAAAGATCTGGTCGATAAAATGACACAGGCTCTTGATGTCAATCCTTATATCCTCTATGATACCGCTGGACGTGACGCTTCCGAAATGATGGAACTGCTTTTCTGGCTGGATGAGTTTAATCCATCTGTCCTGCATCTATTTCTTCCTCGGAAATTTCCTAGTAAAAAATGCAATGAAGTAGCAGACACTTCCGTTTACTACCATGACAATGATAGCTGGCCTGCCCATGCTCCTGTCTGTATGTGGTTTGACTATGGAGTTCTGAATGATTTTCTGAAAGAATGGGTAGTTCGAATGGATGAACTGAAATCCGGTAAAATTACAAGAGATGAATATTTTGAATGGAAAATCAACTGGCCACAGACTTGTGATGGATGTGGAAAATATGAGCCTAAGAAGCAATGGCGCTCTGTAAAATCAGAACTCAGTAAAACTTAAATTTATTATGTTTTTTCTTTTTAGTGAACCTCTCCACCTGAGCCGTAGTTCAGATGGAGCTTGCGCTGCAAAGATTTTCAGTCAAACCAGATAGCAACACCAATAACAATGCGAACATTTCATACCGAAGAAACCTAATCTTCTTTTTTCGTGGCTTTGGCGGCTGTTTGTAAGATAGTTAATCATTTTCTACATTTCAACCTAATTTTTGCTATGAGTTTTATACAATTCCATATTATATTCTCTATATGTCGCAATAATATCATTCAAAAACTGAGTCATTGTAAGGCCTCTTCTCTTTGATTCTCTACTGATATACTCATAATTTGCATCAGAATAAGCCAAGTTAAGCCTTTTGGCTTTTGCTCCCTTTTTCCCTTGAGTAGCAGGCATTTCTTCATGAACATCTTGTACTTGTTGTACCTTTTTTGTTTCTTTTATAGTTTTATCTTCTTGTACTTCTTGTACTTCATGAACATTTTGTACATCTAACACTTCTTGTTCTTGTGTTGAAAATAATCCTTCTGCTGCCCCAAATTTACTTGTTTTATTTCTCGCCATTTTATAACTCCTCTTCTTTTAACAATTCGTCTACAAAACTACTATAATCCTGCGCTGTAGTAGATTTCGCATCATAATGTATAAGAGTTTCTCTTACTGCCTGTGCTTCTCTGGCTTTTGTGCTTTCTCGAATTGTTGTTTCAAACACTTTTGTATGCATTGACTTTGCAATTTCTTCCAAAGAACCTTTTACTTCTCTGGAAAGTAAAGTTCTCTTATTATATTTTATCAAAAGTAAACCAATAATTTTGAGGTTTCTATTCTGCCTTCTTTTAATTGCATTAATTGTATCATTCAACTGTGATAATCCCTGTAAACCATAACGATCAGCTGTTACAGGAATTAAAACATCATCTGCTGCCACAAGGCAGTTATACAAAATAGAATTTAACGATGGTGCTGTATCAACAATCACAAAATCATATCCTTTTAGTTCATCTAAGGCATCTTGAAAACGATAAAGTCCTTCAGGATCACCATTTAATATTTCATCTGCTTTGCGTAATAATGGGTCAGATGCAACGATATCTCCTGATTCTGTATGTTGTATTGCCTCTTCCAAAGAAATCCTTTCTTCATCCAATAAAACATCAAATAAAGTAGCACTCCCTTCAATAGCTGCTCTGTACGTATCTGAACTATTTCCCTGCTGGTCTGCATCTATAAGTAATGTTTTATACCCTTTAGCATTCAAAATACTTGCTACTGCTGTGGCTGTCGTAGTTTTTCCAATTCCACCTTTTTGATTCGCTACAATAATTGTTTTCATTTATTCCCTCCTAAACTTCTTGTACTTCATATACTTCTTAAACCTATTTTATCATAAATTCTGAATTTTTCAATCAAACATCTTATACCTATTATACTTCTTAAACTTCATATACTTCTTGTACTTCATATGTTTCTTTATTATTTTCCATATAATAAGTATTACTTTTTATATGTTTTTTTCAATAAATAACCCTAAATTTTTTATTATTTTCCCACTATTACTATTATATACGGTATACTATTTATAATTAAATTTAAGGGGGATGTTCAACATTATGACGGCGGACTATTATACAAAGGAATTAGAAAAAGTAATTGCAAACTGGCATGATTGCGGAGAAAACGAAAATCCAACTCCAATTTTCAATATCATTAAACTCGGCATGAAGCACGATATGCAAGTTCTTGTACCAATAGAAACACCAACCACATTTTTAAAATATATGGGAAATATTGATGAAATCAATCCGGGTGACTGTTTTACTTTAAGAGAAGACACAGGAATACAATTTCGGCATTTTGTAATCAATGAACAGGGAGAATATTATATTCCTCTTTTTACTAGTCAAAAAGAGATTGAAAAAGGAGAAGCCACTTCACAAATAAATTGTTCGCTACAGTCTTTATTTGATGCTTTAAAAGGCTGGGAACTCTGCCAGGGATTCATTATCAATCCTTGGGGAAAGAAATTAATATTACCACTGGAAGTAATTGAACTACTTTTCTCTCACAAACCAACTTCTTTTTTCACTGTTGTAAAACGAAGTGTTGTTCCAATGCACGCAGATGCTATTGTAAATGCGGCCAAAAATAGCCTTCTTGGTGGTGGCGGTGTAGATGGTGCCATTCATCAAGCAGCTGGCCCAGACCTTTTAAAGGAATGTCAAACCTTACATGGATGTGCTACAGGAGATGCCAAGATAACAAAAGCATATAATATTAAAAATACAGATTATATTATCCACACGGTAGGCCCTATATACAGTGGTCGAAAAAAGGATGCGGAATTACTACGTTCCTGTTATCAAAAATCCTTAGATATAGCTTTGGAAAACCATTGTAGTACTATTGCTTTTCCTTGTATTTCCACGGGAGTTTATGGCTATCCGATACAAGAAGCTACTCAAATAGCCATTCTCGCTGTAGTAGAATGGTTTAATGCTCATCCGGACACTGTAATGCATGTCTACTTCTGTTGTTTCAAAGATTCAGAATTTGCAACTTACCAAAACTTCTTAGCTTCTTTGTAAGATAGGTTGATATAACTTCATAAACTTCTTGTACATCATATACTTGTATAAAAAAATAAGTTAATTAAGAAGCAAATTTTTTTAACTAACTTATCTCACAATGTAGTCTTTTTACTTTTTTACAAATATCCTATATCTCTTAAATCTATTTTTTAAGTGTTTTTTTCTATGGCATTAAAACTTCATATCATGCCTTTAAATCCATTTTTATTTTTTGATGAAGATTTCCTCGTATATTAATTTAAAATCTGTTATATGGTCTCCTGATGCGTTTTAGGAGTATCAAGAATTCTCAACTCGTATTCAATACTCAAGCTATATACAATTTATATCATTGGGCAAACCAATATTTTACAATTCTAAGCGTATAAATAAAGATATATATTTATATTCAACACAACGTATTTATTTATTTATTTATTTAGACAAGCAATAGAGCCTGTATTTATGCGGTTCTTGAAAGAAAGATACGGCCAATTTCGGTAAAAGATACGGCCAATTTTGGTAAAAGATACGGCTAATTTCGGTAAAAGATACGGCCAATTTCGGTAAAAGATACGACATTTTTGGTAACAAAAAATGCTATTGAAAATCAAAGATACGGCCAATTTTGGTAAATTAATAGGCAAAAATCAAAGATACGGCCGATTTTGGTAATAGACATTGAAAGATACGGCCGATTTTGGTAAGATAATAAGCAAAATAAGAAGGTAAGTTGCAACCTTTTTGGTGCGTATTGCAACTTTTAAGGAAAGATATATGAAGAAAACA
This sequence comes from uncultured Anaerobutyricum sp., assembly GCF_934307085.1. Lineage (GTDB taxonomy): Bacteria > Bacillota > Clostridia > Lachnospirales > Lachnospiraceae > Anaerobutyricum. The sequence continues at coordinate 13,265 of NZ_CAKRCF010000051.1, read as the reverse complement.
AAAATTGTGGAACTTCCAGAGACGAATGAAATATTGAGTCGTTCTAATAAATTGATATTGTCGAGATATTCAGCAACTTTAGTGGAAAATAAGATAATGGCTTTATCATTTAAAAGAGTGAAGCTAAATAAGAATGGAAATCCGGCAGTGGTTTTTACAACAAATGAATTACGTAAATTGACTGGAGTAAGAGGAAATGGATTTTATGACCAGTTAAAGATAGCAGCTGCAGGATTGATGAATAAAATGGTGTATATGGAAGATGAGCAGGCCCAGTCGTTCAGTTTTATAAATCTTATTCAAAAGGCAGAATATCGGGAGGGGAGTTTTACAGTTGTATTTACAAATGAGAGTAAAGCATTATTGTATGATTTAAAAAGTAATTTTACTTCCATGTCGATTGATACTCTTTTTTCTTTTAAGACCAATCATGCATACCGTTTATATGAAATACTAAAAGTACATGAATACAAAATAGGAGATAATAATAAGCCAGTAGAAATTGTATATCCATTATCAGACCTAAAACTGCAGCTGAATTGCATAAATACAGAAGGAAAAAAGGTTAAAATAGAGTTGATGAAGCCACATCCTAACTACGATAAGATTGTAAATGATTTAGATACAGAGAAAAAATTTGAGTCGTGGTATGAATTTAAGCGTAGGGTTTTAGAAAAGGCGATAAAAGAGATTAATCAGACAACAGAGTTAAATATATCCTATGCTCCGATCCGAACCGGAAGAGGAGGAAAGACAACCGCTGTTAGATTTTATTTACAAAGAAAAGTAGTTAAAAAAATTAATACAGTAAAATCCAAAGAGACTACAAGGAGCGAAATGGTAGGTAAGGTAAAAGAAATTATAAAGGATGTAGATTTATCTAGGAAAGACTGTATTTCGCTTTTAAAAGCGTCCAATAACAATCTCGATAAAATTGAAATGGCATATGAATTAGCTAAAAAACAAGAAGATATTGTAAATTTTGTTGCATGGATGATTTCAGCCATTAAAAATGAGTATGAACAGCCGGTAGAGGTTGTGGAAGGCAGCCAAGAAAAGGCAGAAAGAGTTAAAAAAATAAAAGAAAGTATAGATGAACGGAAGGAAGTATTAGCAGAAGAAATTTGGAATAAATTCAGGGAAAAAGAAAATTTCAATGATTTTGTTAAAAAAGTAGAAGAGGAAACAGGGCTATCTTTTTATTTTTTCGATTCTATGTTTCCTGCTTATGAGAAGAATCAGCGATACGTCCAATGGATGGAGAAGAATTAGATTAACAGTAGGTGAGTTAGATGTTATCAAATTATTTTGCGAATGAATACACTTTTGAATTTCCGTTTGAACAATTTGTGGAAGAAGAAGATTGGTTTATTAAAAAATGTGATTGTAAAATTAAAAAAGAAAGAGGTGAATTTGTAATTAAAATAAAAAAAGAACAACAATATTTATCGCTTTCTAAAGAAGATTTAAAAATGTTGGAAGACGTTCCTTATTATTTGAGAAATAGAATAATTATACCTAGAGAAAAAGAATATAAAATTAATAAAATATATTTACCAGAATTTATAGTAATACCACAATATAATGGAATTAAATTCCATTATAAAATTAAGTGTGAGTCATTATTGGAAGACGAAAAGCGTTCATACATTATTTTAGATTCCAAAAGTCTTTTTTATCTTCAATTGGCGAAAAAGTACTCTGAAGTACACATATATATATTAATTGTATTAGGAAAATATTTTAGAAGATTATGTGGATATCGGACAAAACATTTAGAAGAGAATATAATTACTGGGTGGAGAAACAGCACATATAGACGCATATTTCTAAATGCATCTTCGGAGGAAGATGAAGAAGGAAATCAGAGAATGTATATGTTTAAATTAAAGGAGGAGACATATGATTCTTTAACGGAAAAAGCTGTAGGGAATATATTGCAAATATTAGAAAAATCAACAGAATTGACTTTTATATTTGCATATGGATTATTGGCTGTAACAATAAATGCAGAAAAAGAATATCCTGAAAGGAATAAAGAAATACAAAGTTTATGGAAAGGAACTGCTACATTTAGAGAAGTTGTTCCGTTTCAACTATGTATTTGTGGGACAAATCGGTACGGGATACTGAAGAAAGATATTGCAATGATTTTTTTAGATTATACCAAGAAAATGTCAGATTCCTTTCAAAGAAGTTATAACCAAATTCCTCATCTACCCTTAAAGCGAATTAACAACAATATTGACCGTATATGTCTATATAAAGATTGTCCAATCATCATGTATCCATCATCAAATGCTGCTACAATTTCTTCCAGTGCAGCTGTTTTAAATAAAATAAAAAGGTTGATAGCGCAGGGAATTATAAAGGGATTTCCTGTATTAATATCAGAGAAGAGAGTTATGGATGACTATATTCTAAATATAGATATTTCAGATATTACTCTTTTTACGGATGGAAAAAGAAAGAAATTGAAAGATCTGCTTGATGGAAAATCAAAATTATCTGATGAGGATTTATCTGTTCAAGTAGAATCTATTGTTTATCATTATATTAACTATATTGAGGATTTGTTATTTTGTGACAGTGAAACTACTTCAGAAAAATTAGAAGCCAAGAGGAATTTTTATCGAGTTCCATTTGACAAGTATAGTAAAATTTTCGATAATGAACGATATAATTTACCTTTAGCAAAAATGTATAGAGATTTATTAACTGCATTAGACGGATTTTCCTATTACATAAAAAAGAAATATTCTAATTTTAGAGATATAATGGATGAAATTTTAGAGCAGGCAATTTGTGTAGCAAAAGAGGATGCTTTAGATTGCGAGATAAAAGAAATTCAAAAAGTATCTGGTAAATCTCCTGTAAAAAGGATAAATAAGAAAGACATAACCGAGGAATTCTTTACTATTGTGCTTAAGATATTAGAAGATGAAAATGTCTATCATGCTCAGGATAATGAATTTCTCCTGATAGATTATAAAATGTTTCAAAGATATTATAGAGGCGCAAATCATAAAACTTTCTTATCAAATTGTAAGAAAATAGGAATAATAGAGATACCAATAAGAAAAAAGACTGGAGAACCAAGAGGCTATGCTTTTGATAAAATGAAAGATGGAAAAAAATATAAGGTATTAAAAATAAAGAAAGCAGCTTTTGAAAAATATAAAAAAGAAACGGAACAATAAAAACGGATTGAATTCTGTCATATAAGAAATTCAAATCTCTCCGCCCCATAATGTTCTAAAAGAACATCAGGGTGGGGAGATTTGAAAATTAAATATCTAATTAGGAATTAAATTTTCCTGCTTCAATATCCCGTGCCAGGCCGATACGGTTTGTCTTAAAGTGGAAAAACGGTCTCTCTGGAAGAGCAATAATATCAACAGGCTGCATGTACTCCTCAAGACTTTCCTTTACCTTTTCCCTGATATCATCTACTGTATAACCTTTATTCAGGACTACAAACAGGTACGGAACAAAACATCTGTGATGCTCCGGATCCGGGACAATCACAAAAAATTCATCATCTATACCCTCTACTTCCGCGTCTGCAAGAAGATTCTCCATAGGCAGTGTCGCTAGTGAACCGCCGCCGTATCTTGGTGCTTCACCTCTGGTTAATGCATAAATTGTTCCATCCTCTGTCATATAACCAATATCACCTGTATGAAGCCAGCGGCTGCCATCGGAATGTATTTTGATCGTTCTTGCCGTCGCTGCTGGATCATCATACCCAACCATTGTTCCTGGTCCACATTGGCAGATTTCACCCATCGTATTGTACGTCAATTCTTCGTCTGTCCCCGGCTTAAAAATAGAAATGGTTGTAAGTGGCATTGGTATCCCTACATTGCCGTCTTTGATTGGATGTGCTGTTAAAGGCAATGACATATTCGATCCCGCTTCGCTGCATCCGTAGCCGGTCGTAAAACGTGCCTTACATTGATGATCCTCCAGGAATTTCTGTGCACGCTTCAGCTGATTATTGTTATAAGCCTCGCAGCCTGCACCTGCTGAAAACAAATGGGACATATCATAATCATCCGGGACACGGCCATTTCTCATCACTGTCTCAATAAACATCGGAATCAGAGGCCAGCAATTCGGACGATAATGCATCATTTCCAGATCTACATCTTCTGATGCCACAAAAGGACTAAGTATCAGCAATTTATCTGAAGCCAGTGGCATCAGCAGCATTGCAACAACTACCGCCACCAAAGAAGGGGTTAACTGTGTAACCATCCATGTCGGCCGGAATTCCGAAGATGCACCATAAAAATTCATCTGATGCATATTGCCGATCATCGTATGGGCAGAATGAATGACCTGCTTTGAAGGACCTGTAGAGCCGCTTGTATAAGCTCTGAATAACGGTCTGTCAATGTCTTTCGGTGCCTCCACTTTCCCTGTAAACTGATTCCCGATTGCCATAAAAGCCTCCCAGGACATCGTATACGGACCGTATGCCGGATAATCTGTATAAAGAGATTCCAGATAATTCCAGCAGTAATCCGGCAGCCCCGTTCTCATGGCACTGCGGATTGGGCTTAATAAAACAGCACCTCTGATGCCGGCTTCCTTTCTGTAACGATTAAGTTCTTCATGAGAAAGGAAGTCGTGGGCAATGATCATCTTTGCACCTGATTTTTTAACAGCTGCTATATTCTCTTCAAGCGTATTGTCTCTGCACAAAACAGAGGCTCCTATTTTCTCCGCAGCAAGCAGCAAGTAAATAAATTCCGGAACCGCCCGCAAAAATATCGGTATCTGATCTCCCTCGCCAAATCCGATGGCACGCAGCGATCTGGCGGCCAGATCCACCTGCTCTTTCAATTCTCTCCATCTGATGTCTCTGCCGTAATAATGGATAGCCGCAACATCATCTCCCGGACACCTTTCCATTAAATACTCATAAACTGTCTGCTCAGGAATTGTAAGTCCCTGAATCAGCTGCGACGGATAGTACTTCATCCATGGTTTATCAATACTTGGTTTTCCTGTCACTTGTTGATTCATAACATTTTCCTCATCTTTCTATAAGATGAGGTCAGTTTAACATGAAAATAAATGAATGGGATTGAATCATCATGACAAAATACATTAAAAACTGAATGAAATTCCTGACTGAATTTCTGTATTTTGAATCATATGGTCAAAAAAATGCTTAATCTCTGTAGATTCTGACAGACATTTTCCATCACTGCTTTCCCATATTTCATCAAAAAAACGGACAAAAATCTCTGTCATATCCGAATGATTAAATAAAGCCAGATTATTTTCCCTATTTTCTGTATTGAGCCTAATATAAGAAATACTGTCTGAAGTAAAAACACATTGTGTCATTTCATATTGATAATCCTTCACAAATTTGCCTATAGCCAATTTTACTTCCAGGTTTAAATGGTTCAGACATGTATGCTTCAGGCATTTTAAATATGTCTGGATCTGACTCAATGAAAGCTTCAGTTTGCATCCGAAGAAAATAATCGTCCTGCCTATCACAAGATTCGACAGGGCATCTTCATAGATAATTACCTGGGTATGACTTTCTTCCAATGTCTTCTGGGTTAATGCATGCAGATATCTCAATTGTGTCTCATCCATCTCCAAGTTCATTTCTTTTGTTGCATGCACTAACAATTCTTCAAACAATTCATCCGGCAAAAAGCACTCCGTTATATGCCCTATATACCATCGCTTATTCATAGAAAGCATGGAATATTGATATCCCTGTTCCTCTACCAATCTTCTGATTGTTGAAGGACGATAAAGCAAAGCATCCCTTGTGCACAATTCACTCAGATTTTCAAACATCCACCGGCAATTATCTTCTTCTGTGCTGATATTGACGGCCATGCAGCGCTTATCATCTGCCAGCATACCGCTGATCATAAAATCATCCTGTACTGAAAAAATCATTCTACCTGCTGCCTGACTGCTTTTGTACAATCTAAAATCGATTCTGGACATATCTGATATCATATTCATTAAAAATACTGTATCTCCGATGATATTCATTTTGTCTGGTTCAATATGAATAGTAAGTGAAAAGTGGACATCTGGATAGGTCCGGTAGACTTCCCGCCTCATATTACCTTGTACAATCTGCATACGGTACTCATGCCTTAATGCCAGCAGATCCATTTCCGCTGTAATATTTAACTGTTTCACACGCCTGAGAACCGGATGATGCATTTTTGCAATATACTGCGTCGGACTTAATGACATAAAAAAGCTCATCTTCGGCGCAATGAGTGTACCATATGTTTTTTGCAATTCCAGAACATAATTATACTCTGCATCCAAATGATCATAAATCACCGTTTTGAGTTCTTCACAGTCTGATATCTGATAGTCCGCACACAAATTCTCCAATCCGCTCTGTGTACTTTGTCTGACAATTTCCTGGCTGATACCTCTGAGTACTTTCCGTTTTGTCTTTTCAGCCGGAATCATCCGACCGGTAATCCATTTGCTGATATAGCTTGCATCATATCGAAGTGCTGCTGCTAAAGATGCATTCTTCACTTCTCCTGTATTAATCAGCTGCTCAAGTAAAATACTAAATCGATTCTTTTCTGTTGTTTCCATATATGAACCCCTTTTGCATATTTATCATTTGCAGGATATTTTTGTCATATTATAAATGTCTTTCCTATTTATCATTTTTGAAAAAAAGGAGTAATCTCTCACTCCTTTGCTTTTTTTAGTTCTCATATGCTGGTCGAGACTTACCAGTTTTTTAGAATTAAAATTATTTAATTCTCTTATTTAAGTTATACGCAATTTCAATGTAATTATCAACTGAGTTTTGAGAAAATTAAATTTTTTCAAAATTAGGTAGTAAGTTTCCAAATAATTTGTGATTAACTTCTTATACCTCTTATACTTCTTGTACATCATAAACCGTTTTCTTATTTTTATCCGTAAATTCTCAAATCACAATGATACACCATCTTCCTGTAATAAGATAAAAATTCCATCACAATAAGGAGGATAAGCCGATGGGAATTATTAAATCAATCGTAACTATCATTATTGTCATTACAGGAAGAAAGGGAGGAAAATAAGATGGCAGCAAATGTAGAAAGTATGTTTTATATAAGAAAGGCTCCATGGCATGGATTAGGAGTCAGAGTGGAAGAAGCACCAAAGTCTAAAGAAGCATTGATTCAGGCAGGTCTTGACTGGAAAGTAGAGCAGACCGATGTATATGCGGCATCAGGACAAAGAATCCCAGGATATAAAGCCAATATCCGAGATATTGACCGTAACATATTAGGAATCGTAGGTGACAGATATAAGATTGTCCAGAATGAAGAAGCTTTTGCTTTTACAGATGGACTACTGGGAGAAGGGGTAAAGTATGAAACTGCCGGAAGTCTTGCCGGAGGGAAAATCGTCTGGATGCTTGCAAAACTTCCAGAGAAATACATTATCTCTGGGGATGCGATTGAACCGTATTTGGTGTTCTGCAACTCTCACGATGGCTCAGGAGCAATCCGTGTCGCTATGACACCTGTGCGTATCGTATGCCAGAATACGCTAAATCTCGCATTAAAAGGTGCAAGTCGTGTATGGTCCGCAAGACATACAGGAAATGTAATGAGTCGGATGGATGAAGCAAGAGAAACCTTGCAGCTTGTCAATGCTTATATGTCACAATTAGGACGCTCGATTAATGAATTACAGGCGAAGAAGCTTACGGATAAGAAAGTACTTGCTATGATCGATTCTCTGTATCCAGTAAGTGAGGATTTAAGTGAGATGCAGAAGAAAAATAATCTAAAACAGCAGGAAACTTTAAAAATGTGCTACTTTGATGCACCTGATCTGCAGGGAGTAGGAAAGAACGGATACCGTTTCATTAATGCGGTATCCGATATGGCTTATCACGGAAAACCTTTACGCCAGACCAAAAATTACAATGAAAACTTATTTAAGAAAGCTGTGGATGGTCTGCCAGTCTTAGATAAGACTTATCAAATGGTGTTATCGGCATAAGTGAGGGGATACAGTTGAAGCCAGTAAAAGACATCGTGGAAGGGAAAATTCTTTCAGAAATGAAGAAGCACAGACAATCAAACAGCTTTGTATCCAGTACAACAGACTGTGATACTGGAGATACAGAAAATACCGGACATCCGGTCTATGAGATTTTCTGTATCATTTTAAAGAAAGTTGACCCGGTACTCTTAGAAAAGTTATTAGGGGTAGCCGATTTGTTTGAATACTTAAAGCAGTTATGGAACAAGTCAGAGAAAACAGAAGAAAAGAAAGGTGAGGAAAGATAATGAAAACATTAGAACAGGAAGTATTAAAGAAAATTGCAAAAAAGAGTTTATTTGTAAAGCTGGTTAATACAGAAAGAAATGAGTCATTAGTAGAGCATTCCATATCAAAAAAATTTTTAGACCTTTCCGCAGTCGTAAGAGTCGTTCTGAAAATGGATAAGGAAGGAATGGCTTCAATGGCATTATCAAAAGAAGATGCTGAAATTTTAGGTATGACCGAAGAAGAAATTTATGCTGCTGCATTAGCAAATACATTAAGACTCTTTCCACCTAAATTAATGAATTTAGGGCGATATGTAGAAATGAGTATTGGAGCAGAGCTTCCACTTGGAGAAGATGAAGTAACAACATACATCCTTACCAATCAAAAGGAAGTGGATGGGGCAGTCTATTTTATGAGTCTGGAAGTAGTTGGAGCCATTGCCGAGGCATTAGAAGATGATTTATATATCCTTCCATGTTCCGTAAATGAGGTTCTTCTTGTAAGAGCAAGTGAACTGGAAGATAGAGTCGATGAACTGAAAGAAATGGTTCGAGATGCCAATGAAACTGTTGTGGCTGAAGAAGAGATTTTAAGTTATAACGTATATCATTATGACAAAGAACATGGCATTACTATTGCAGCATAAAGGAAGGGGCGGTTAAAGATGAAATATGATATTGTATGTTCCACTAAAAATTTATCGACAGAAGAGTGGCTTAAAATGAGGACTATCGGAATTGGCGGCAGTGATGCGAGTATTATTGCCGGATGCAATCCTTACCGCAGCATCTTTGAGTTATGGCAGGAGAAACGTGGGGAGATTCCAGTAAAGGAAGAAGAATCCGAAGTAACGCATTTCGGTAAGGTTCTTGAAGATGTCGTAAGAAAGGAGTTCATCCAGCGTACAGGCTTAATGGTAAGAAAGAAAAATTCCATTCTTAGAAGCAAAGAATATCCTTTTATGATTGCAGATTTAGATGGTGTCGTCAGTGAGTTTGACGGCACTTATTCTATTTTTGAAGCAAAGACCGCTATTGAATTTAAAAATAATGACTGGAAGAATGGAGAGATTCCTAAAGCCTATCAGTTACAGGTTCAGCACTATCTGGCAGTCACAGGCTTTCAGAAAGCCTACATTGCTGTATTGGTAGGCGGCAATAAATTCTATTGGACGGAAATATACCGGGATGAACAGCTTATCAAGATGCTGGTAAGCATGGAATCTCACTTCTGGCATTGTGTTAAGACTGGGGAAGAACCGGATGTGGATGCATCTAAAGCCACAAGTCTTTATTTGGGAGCAAAATATAGTAATCCAAAGGTTGGTTCTATCATTGATCTGGATGAGCAGATGCTTTCAGCCATCGAAAAATATGAGCAGATAAAAGTAGAGTTAGATTCATTAACAGAGCAGAAACAGCTTATTGAGAATCAGTTGAAATCTGCATTAGCAGAAAATGAAGCAGGCAGAGTAGGAGGACACATCGTAAAGTGGAAACCAATAGTTCAGATTAGAATTGATTCTAATAAACTCAAAAAAGAACACAAAGAGATTTACGATGCCTGTAAAAAGGAAGTAAGCTATCGTAAGTTTTCAGTAGCATAATATTAAAAAGACAGTGAGGGGGGGGTATCTATGATAGCCTCTCTTTTTTGGAGGCATAAAATTATGAAGGAGATTAGAACGTTAAGAGACGATGAGATTGAAGTTCGTGTTGGTATTGTTAAGAAAAACGGTATATCGTTATTACTGTACAAGGACGCACGCTGTGATATGAATATATTAGATGAAACATTTGGAATCACAGGCTGGCAACGGAAACATGAACTGATAAACGGGGCATTATTTTGTACAGTCAGCATTAAAGGAGAAAACGGAGAATGGATTTCTAAGCAGGATGTAGGAGTAGAATCTTACACAGAAGCAGTAAAGGGAGCAGCATCAGATTCTTTTAAACGTGCCTGTTTTAATATTGGCATAGGCAGGGAGCTTTATACCGCCCCGTTTATCTGGATTCCCTCAGATAAAATAAGTCTTGCAGAAGACAATGGAAAGCTAAAAGTAAGAGATTCTTTCTTTGTATCTTCCATTTCTTATGATAAATCAGGCAGAGTTATTAAAAGCTTGGAAATTCGTAATCAGCGAAAAGAAGTAGTCTATCAGATTAATATTGAAAATAAAGCTTCTGGTCAGGTTATACATCCAGAAAAACCGAGACCAATTTCGGATTATCGAATGAAAAAGTTATATGATGAGATGCAGCGTACAGGGGTTACGGAACAGCAGATTATCGCAAGATATCACGTATCTCTGGCAAATCTAACAGAAATAGACTACAAGCGCATTATGAACGCATTGAAGAAGACTGGTTCAAAGGTAGCATAAAAAGGAGAAGACCATGGATAAAAATACATTTATAGAGAAATTATTTGATTTATTAAGAGAAAAGTTAGGCGAGGAAGTTACAATCACACAGAGAACGATTGAAAAGAGCAATGGAATTTCTTATGAGGGTTTTACTATGGAGAAAAAGACGGAATACATTTCTCCTGTCGTTTCTATTAATAATTGCTATGAGGATTATTCTGCAGGAATTAGTCTGGATGAGATTATAAAAAAGATTGTACATCAATATGAAGAATCAACCCGTAATAATCCGTTCTTAAGCACACAGGATATTCAAAATTACGAAAAAATAAAAGACCGCCTATATATGCAGGTGGTAAATCAAGAATGGAATAAAAAATACCTGGAACACAAATATTACGTTCCGTTCTTAGACCTTGCGATTGTGTTTTATGTAGATGTACAGAAGAAACATAATGGCATATTACAACATGGTGGGGCAGCTGTGACGGAAGAACTTATGAATATTTGGGAGATTGATGCAGATACAATTAGGGAGCAGGCTCTTAAAAATCTTAGAAGAGAAAGTCTCTTCCAATTAGTACCAATAAAGAATGATGGAGATTCTCTACTGACTTTCTGTGATATTCACAGTGACATCCTCCCCCACCTCGGCAAGTTTGGTTCTCGTTCGATAACACTATTGTGCTAAGCATATGCAAGCTATCCCCGTGTGTCCCACGGTTGTGTTATATTGTGTTAAGATCATGCATTTACCAGGCGCATTCCCTCATTTCTGATATTTACCGCCGCATTTACATCTCTGTCATGATGGGTCCCGCACTGCGGACAATCCCACTCTCTTAACGCAAGATTTTTTGTTTTTGCATTTTTGTAACCACAAACAGAACAGTTCTGGCTGCTTGCAAAAAATCTATCCACCTTCACAAGTTTCTTACCCTGTTCCTCCAGTTTGTATTTCAAAAATGTTGTGAACATTCCCCAGCCGTTATCTGAAACAGATTTCCCCAAATTTAGCGACCGCGACATTGCTTTCATATCCAAATCTTCTATACATACACAATCATAAGCATTGGCTATCTGCCTTGACTGCTTATGCAGGAAGTCTTTTCGTTGATTGGAAACCTTTTCGTGAAGTTTTGCCACCTTAAGCCTCTGCTTATTGCGATTGTTTGAACCTTTCTGCATTTTGGAAAGCTTACGTTGTTCTCTCGCTAATTTTTTCTCTGCATTCCTGTAATACCCCGGATAGGCAGGCTCCTTACCGTTGCTGTCACGATATAATCCATGCATGGAAAAATCTAAACCTAAAAACTTTTGCAGCTCCTTTTCCTGTACTTGATCTTCATACTCAAAAAGAATACTTGCATAGTATTTTCCGCTTGGTGTCTGACTTACTGTTACAGATTTCAGTCTGTATTCACTTGGAACAGACCTGTGCTGTTTTAAGCGGACTTGTCCAATCTTAGGTAATCTCAAATATCCATTAGACAGAGTTATGTTCCCATTAATGCAGACCGTGGAATAGCTGTTTTTATTCCGCTTTTTTGATTTGAACCTTGGAAAACCTGTTTTCGGCTGTTTGAAAAAGTTCTGAAATGCTGTATCAAGATGCCTGAGCAATTGTTGTAACGCTATACTGTCTACTTCCTTTAAAAATCTGTATTCTTCCGTTTTCTTTATTGCTGCCATTTCTTTTGCACAAATGGTATATGTTACGTTGGTCTTGTTCTCCTCATACTGCCGAATCTTTCTATCAAGCCAATGATTGTATACCATTCTCACACAGCCAAAAGTCTTAGCAAACAAAATCTTCTGTTCATCATTGGGATATATTCTGAATTTATATGCTCTGTTTGCCACCATGCCACTTCCTTTTCCGCGAAAACCCACCTGTGATACTTCACCATAAGCACAAGATGATAGTATAGTAAGAATACTAAATGTGCGTTATTATCTCAATTTTTTATTATCCGACTAAAGATACTATACTATAATTAGGATGCACTATCAAGTAGGTAGCAGACGCAATTCATCTCCCACCTTAGAGGTCGGAGTCTTCTTGCTGTAAGAGGATAAATTTCATCCTTTTTTCTAAAGACATTTCTTGGAAATCTTCTTGAAAAAAATAATCATATTGAGAAATAACAGCCCTAAAAGTTCTGGCATAATTTTTAGCAATCCTTTTGAAGCCATCTACTTCAATTACACTTTTATCTAGTAATGACTTCAATAATAAATGAATAGATGTATTGCCCCAAGACCTATTAGTACTAAATTCTATAATTTCTGAAGATGTTAACGCTTTCCCTTGTTTCCATAAAACATCCATAATTTCTCGCTCACTTTTTGTAAGTCGAATCTTTTGTTTCATTATATACTCTTCTCATTTAAATAATAAAATAACTTATTATAATATTATCACATACTATAATTTATGTAAAATAAGAATTATAGTAAAATAGAAAACAGGGTTATGCAATGCTGTCATTATAAGGTATAATAGATGCGTTGATTTTAACAAATCGGAAGTTATCAATCTGTCAACCTGTTTTCTTCGCCCCAGCTGCAAAGCTGATCGAGGACTTTCATCAACGACTTT
>NZ_CAKRCF010000050.1 GCF_934307085.1 uncultured Anaerobutyricum sp. | reverse complement strand
TAAGAGAGCGGGTGATGGGAATCGAACCCACGTATCTAGCTTGGAAGGCTAGTGTTCTACCATTGAACTACACCCGCATATGATGTGCTGTCTCACAACGAAATTTATTTTAGCACAGGCTTTTTAAAAATGCAAGGGCTTTTTTGAAAATTTATTGTTTAAAATGTATTTTTACGTATACAAAGTAATGAAATAGTATAATTCCAGCGGACATAGATGGAGATAGCTATGTCCGCTATATTTAATAGAAAAACTATGGCATTTAGTAAAGTTAATAAGTTATCTTTGGACGCGGCCACTTCCGTCACTGTTCATTAACGAAAGGATTTCTGCTTCATTGATGTAATTGATATCTCCCGGAATAGTATGCTTGATTGCAGCAGCAGCAATCGCAAATTCCAGAGAATTTTCCATTGTCATTCCCGATACGATTCCATGCAGGAAACCAGAAGCAAAAGAATCACCGCCTCCAACACGATCAACAATATGTAGCTTATATTGTTTTCCGCGATAAAGGGTATGACCGTCACAAACAGCAGCAGACCAGCCATTGTCGGAGGCGCTGATGCTGTCTCGAAGTGTTGTGATGAGATATTTAAGGTTGTACTCTTTTACAACATTTATCATATGAGTTTCGTCTACGCATATACTATAATCACCATGAATAAAGTCAACACCTTTTTCACAGTAACCAAGACATTTAGCGGCATCACGTGCATTTCCAAAACAAATGTCGGCATAACTGATTATTTCTCGAAGCATCTGCTGCTTTTCTTCAACATTTTCTGTCCATAATTTAGCACGATAGTTTAAATCAAAGGAGATGCAGACAGAATGTTTTTTTGCAGATTTTAAAGCAGCAAAAGTGATATCGCGTGCATTAGGGCTTAATACAGGTGTGATACCGGAAACATGAAAAAGGTCAGCATTTTCAAAAACGGAATCAAAATCAAATTCCTCAGGAGAAGCTTTTGTTATTGCAGAGTTTGCTCTGTCATAGATAACGCTGGATGGGCGGACAGATGCACCGTTTTCAAGAAAATAGATTCCGAGACGATCACCTCCACGAACAATGTGGGAACAGTCAACTCCTGTTTTTCTTAGAGTGCCTATTGCGGCATCACCAATAGCATTTTGTGGGATTTTTGTTAAAAAAGTCGCATGATGTCCAAGTTGGGCAAGTGATGCAGCAACATTTGCTTCCGCGCCCCCATATTGTATATCAAAAGAGGATGCCTGTAAGAAACGTTCATATCCTGGAGGAGAAAGACGGAGCATAATTTCTCCTAATGTAACAATTTTAGCCATAACTTACCCCCTGATTTCTTTTACGATATTAACGGCTTCTTTTGTTAATTCTTTAATTTTGTCAAAGTCTCCATTATTAATAAGATTTCCTTTGACCATCCAGCTTCCGCCGCAGGCAAAAATCTTATCACTGTTTAGATAGTCTTTAACATTATTTGGATTGATTCCTCCGGTCGGCATGAATTTTAACATTGTATAAGGCGCAGCAACAGCATTGATCATGGCAAGACCACCAGATGGTTCGGCTGGAAAGAATTTTACGAGATTAAGACCTAATTCGATTGCCTGTTCCATTTCACTTGGAGTTGCAACACCTGGTGTAATAGGAATATTTTTTTCAATACAGTATTTTACGACAGTAGGATTTAATCCAGGACTTACAATAAATCTGGCCCCGGCGTTCACTGCCTCATCTACCTGTTTTGTTGTAAGAACAGTACCGGCACCAACCAGCATTTCCGGGTGCTTTTCTGTCATGATACGAATAGAGTCTGCTGCAGCCTCTGTACGGAAAGTAACTTCTGCACAGGCAAGACCACCATCGCAAAGTGCATCAGCAAGTGGTGCAGCATCTTTACTGTCATTTAAAACAACAACGGGTACAATTCCATATTGTCCAAGCTTTTCTAATACTTCGTTCATTTTTGTTCCTCCTGTAATTTTAATGTACTCTTGGAGTCTTAACAAAAAGATTCCAGGAGTATATTTTATAAAACGATGAATTACTTATTTGCTTAATTCTTTCATAACTTCATAAGCACCATTCTGCTGAATTTCAGTGAGATATTCTACAACAGCGGATTCAAAGCCGTTAATCTTACTTAAATCTTCTCCCCAGAAAGCTTCATTAGTACAGACTGCATGAACCAGATCTGCTGCAGAATCATCTTTATGAGCCGCATAGAACTCAAGAACAGAACGGTCATCTTTGATTAGATAAGTATTGTCACCACGAGTTCCTACAAGTCCTTCCTCTGTAAGTTCTGTTCCATTAAAGAATGCAATATAAAATGCAAAAGAAGCAGTGATGCAGGCTGGAAGTGCTTCGTTCAGTCTTACATATTCTTTTAAAGAAGGCATAACTCTGGCTCTCCATTTAGAAGTAGAGTTTAAACTGATAGATAATAACTGATGGTCGATAAATGGGTTTTTGAAACGTTCTGTTACAGAATGTGCAAATGTATCAAGTTCAGATTTTGGAAGAGTTAAAGTAGGAATGATCTCTTCGTAAATTGTTTTATTCATAAATTTGCAGATTACATCATCATGCATACAATCGCGGACAATATCCTGACCTGCAAGATAAGCTCCCAATACGAAAGAAGTATGAGCACCATTTAAAATTCGTACTTTACGTTGTTTATATGGTTTGTGGTTATCTGTAATCAGAATAGGAAGTTCTGCCTTATCAACAGGGAATTCATCTTTAATAGACTGTGGGCCTTCAATAACCCAGAAGCCAAAAATTTCTCCAGTATCGATCAGGTTATCTTCATAACCAAGTTCTTCGCAGATAGAAGCGGCTTCATTTCTTGGATATCCAGTTACAATACGGTCAACCAATGTAGAACAGAAGATATTTTCTTTTTCGATCCAGTTAATGAATTCTGCTGAGAGACCCCATTGTTCTGCATATTTTAAAACACATTTTTTAAGTTCTTTTCCATTGTCATCAATTAATTCACAGGAAAGGATGATAAATCCTTTTCCAGCCTCTGTTCCAAATTTTTGAAAACGGCGATATAAGAACTGAGTCAGTTTTCCAGGGTAACTATCTGCAGGCACATCTTCAAATTTACAGGAAGGATCATAGGTAATACCAGCTTCAGTTGTATTGCATGCAATAAAGCGAAGGTCTGGATTTTCCGCACAGGCAAGCACTTCTTCGAAATTTTTATAAGGATTTAAACAACGGCTGACACAGGAAATAATCCGTTTTTTGTTTACTTCTTTTCCATCCTGAAAACCTCTTAAGAAAAGCGTATATAATCCTTCCTGTTCATTGATCATATCAGCAAGACCAGGAGCGATTGGCTGGCATAAAACAACTTTAGAATTAAAACCAGCCTTTTCGTTTAATACATCAATAAAGTAATCAACAAATGCACGTAAAAAGTTACCTTCTCCAAATTGAAGAACACGTTCTGGTGCATCTTCTAATAAATAACCATCATAATTTTGTTCTTTTAAAGTTTCATAAGATAATTTTTTCATAAGAATCAATAAGTCCTTTCTATATTTATTAATAAAATCTTTTATAGTAAAAATTGTGTGTTCATACACATTAGCAGCATTTTATAAGGTGACCCCTTGCTTAAAAATTGCCATATCATGGAATCCTGCTTCTTCGGATTTTGATTTTTTTCCAGAGGCAGTAGCAATAACCAGATCAAATAAATTTTTAGAAAGTTCATCTGTTGTTTTATCTTCAACGAGGACACCACAGTTGAAATCAATCCAGTTTGACTTTTTGCTGGCAAGGGCAGAATTTGATGCAATTTTAATAGTTGGTACGGGAGAGGCAAAAGGAGTTCCTCTTCCTGTAGTAAATAAGACAATATGTGCACCGGATGCAGCGAGGGCTGTTGATGCAACAAGGTCATTTCCTGGGGCACTTAACAAGTTCAGACCATGAACTTTAACAGGTTCTCCATAGGATAAAACTCCTTTAACAGGAGCACTTCCGGACTTTTGGGTACATCCAAGAGATTTATCTTCGAGAGTGGAGATACCGCCTTTTTTATTTCCAGGAGATGGATTTTCATAAATTGTCTGGTTGTGGCTTTTAAAATAATTTTTAAAGTTGTTAACAAGGCGGACTGTCTTATCAAACAGTTCTTCTGTCTCACAGCGATTCATGAGCAGTGTTTCAGCACCAAACATTTCAGGTACTTCTGTAAGAATAGTTGTTCCGCCTTTTGAAATCAGAAGGTCTGAAAAAGCACCGACAGTAGGGTTGGCGGTGATTCCGGATAATCCATCACTTCCGCCACATTTCATGCCAATGATTAATTCGCTGGCTGGAATCGGTTCTCGTTTATACTGACAGACCTGACTGGCAAGCTCTTTAATAATTTCCAATGCATCACTGATTTCATCTTCTGATTCCTGTGCAACAAGAAAACGAACTCTTTCTTTATCATAATTACCGATATATTTTTTCAATTCGTCTATATTGCTGTTTTCACAGCCAAGACCAAGGACAAGAACACCACCGGCATTTGGATGATTAATAAGATCTGCAAGAATCTGTCTTGTATTTTCCTGATCATCCCCCATCTGAGAACATCCATATGGATGAGGAAAGGCAACAATATCATCAATACTTCCTGTTTTGAATTGCTGGGCCTGCCTTTCGATTGCTGTTGCTACATTATTAACGCATCCTACAGTTGGTATGATCCATATTTCATTTCGGACACCTGCTTTTCCGTTATTTCTTCGATATCCATTAAAATATGCAGATTCACTTGGCTCTAATGGAGATATATTTTTATTATAAGAGTATGTTAGTAAATCACCTAATCCAGTTCTTAGATTATGTGTGTGGATCCATGATCCAGTTGGGATTACTTCTTTAGCCAGGCCAATCTGTGCTCCATATTTGATAACAGGAGAATTTTCCGGAATATCTGTAAGAGCAAATTTGTGTCCCTGTGGGATGTCTTCTTTTAATATGATTTTCTGATCATCAATGACAAATGTTGAATCTTTCTTTAAGGGAGAAAGTGCAACAGCAACATTATCCTCTTTATGGATTTTCAGATAGGTTTTCATAAAATAGTGTTCCTCCTTAGGTTTGGTATAAAATAAAAATGTAAGAGCTTACATTCAAGTTACACTCAGTTGAAAAAATTGTCAAGTCAAATATTTAATGTATACAAAAAATAACATAAAAACAGCATAATACACAAAAATGCGATGAATATATTGTCTAAAACAACGATAAAAAACAAATTGCATTAATTAAAATGAGGCTGTATAATTAAAATATAAATGTAAGGGCTTACACAAAACGGGTGAATAACAAAAAGAGAGGATATAAATTATGAGGTATTTAAAAAGAATCGTTGCTGTCGTGCTGAGTGTGAGCATGCTGATTGGATGTGCGGGATGTGGGGTTTCTTCCAATACAGAAGGTAAGCAAGAAGGTACATCTTCCAAAAAAAGAATTATTCGTATTGCACATTCTCAGGCAGAGACGCATCCAGAACATATTGGACTTTTAAAGTTTAAAGAATATGTGGAAGAGAAGCTTGGAGATAAATATGAAGTTCAGATTTTTCCAAATGAGCTTCTTGGATCTCAGACAAAGGCAATTGAGCTGACACAGACGGGAGCAATTGATTTTGTATTAGTAGGAACACCAAATCTCGAAAACTTTGCAAAAGTATATGAAATATTCAGTATGCCTTATCTGTTCACTTCTGAAGAGGCATATCACGCAGCGATGAATGATGAAGCATATATGAAAAAGATTTATGAATCTACAGATGACACTGGTCTTCGAGTTATTACATGGTACAACGTAGGAACGAGAAATTTCTATGCAAAGAAAGAAATTAAAACTCCTGATGATTTAAAGGGACTTAAGATTCGTGTTCAGCAGAGTCCGGCCAGTGTAAATATGGCAAATGCATTTGGAGCTGCTGCTTCTCCTATGAGTTTTGGTGAGGTTTACACAGCAATTCAGCAGGGTGTTATTGATGGAGCAGAGAATAATGAGCTGGCTTTAACAAGCAACAAACATGGAGAGGTTGCAAAATATTTTTCCTATAATAAGCATCAGATGGTACCAGACGTACTTGTTGCAAATCTGAAGTTTTTAAATGGATTAAGTAAAGAAGACAGAGCTGTATTTGAAAAGGCAGCGAAGATATCTACACAGGTAGAACAAGAAGAATGGGATAAACAGGTGAAAGAAGCGAAAGAGTATGCACAAAAAGAAATGGGTGTAAAATTTCTGGACGTTGATGTGCAGTTATTCCGCAAAAAGGTACTTGGAGTGCAGAAACAAATGTTAAAGGACAATGAAAGCATTCGTGATTCTTATAAGCACTTCCAGACATTCAATAAAAAATATGAAAAGGAGGATAAATAGAATGGAAGTTTTACAGCAGATCAGAAAAGGTATTGACAAAGTACTTTCAGCGTTATGTATTTTTATCTTCGGAGAAATGGTTGTTGTCGGAACATATCAGATTGTAACACGTTTTGTGTTTAATAAACCAAGTACCGTATCAGAAGAATTATTAACTTATAGTTTTGCATGGTTATCTTTATTATCAGCAGCTTATATCTTTGGAAAAAGAGAGCATATGAGAATGGGGTTTCTGGCAGATAAAATAAAAGGAAATGCCAAAAAAGGATTAGAGATTGTAATAGAGGCGGTAGCTGTTATATTTGCTGTAGTTGTTATGGTATATGGTGGATTTAACATTATGGGGCTTACAATGGCACAGACAACAGCATCTTTGCCAGTTACGATGGGTGTTGTTTATACAGTGCTGCCTTTATCAGGAATTGTTATAGCAATCTATGGTGTGTTAAATATTATTGATCTTGCCCATGGTAAAGGGCTCACTTTAGATGAAGAGAATTAGGGAGGAGAATGAATAATGAGTATAGCAATGATTTCAGGGGCAATTATTTTAGTCCTGTTAGTAATTATGTTAATTGCTGGAGTACCGATTGCAGTAGCACTTGGAATTTCATCAGTGTGTGCGATTCTTCCGATTATGGATTTAAATGTAGCAGTATTAACAGGTGCGCAGAGAATATTTTCGGGTATTTCCGTATTTAGTTTATTAGCGATCCCATTTTTTATTTTAGCAGGAAACATCATGAATAAAGGTGGAATTGCTGTAAGATTAATTAATCTTGCAAAGTTAGTTACAGGACGAACACCTGGAGCATTGGCACAGACCAATGTTATTGCTAACATGTTATTTGGAAGTATTTCTGGTTCAGGAACTGCTGCAGCATCTGCTATGGGATCTATCATTGGACCGATTGAAAAAGAAGAAGGATACGATCCAAGTTTTTCTGCGGCAGTTAACGTGGCAACAGCGCCAACTGGTCTTTTGATACCTCCAAGTAATGTTATGATTACATTCTCTTTGGTTAGTGGAGGTACATCTGTAGCAGCATTATTTATGGCAGGATATATTCCAGGAATTTTATGGGGACTCGCGTGTATGGCAGTTGTTTATTTCATTGCCAGAAAAAGAGGATATCGTGCAAAAACAAAGTTTACAGCGAAGGAAGCGGGAAATGTAATTGTTCAGGCATTACCTTGTTTATTGCTTATTGTTATTGTAATCGGTGGAATCATTGCAGGTATTTTTACCGCTACAGAGGGTTCTGTAATAGCAGTAGTATATAGTTTATTACTTTCATTATTTGTATATAAATCAATTACATGGAAAGACATCCCTAAGTTATTAAAAGATAGTGCAGATATGACAGGAATCATTATTTTCCTGATAGGTGTATCAAGTATCATGTCATGGGTTATGGCATTTACAAATATTCCGTCAATGGTATCTTCTGCTTTATTATCAGTAAGTAACAGTAAATATGTTATTTTCTTATTGATCAACATTATTTTACTTGTCGTAGGAACCTTCATGGATATGACACCAGCCTGTCTGATATTTACACCAATTTTCCTTCCAATCTGTACTGCACTTGGAATGGATACGATTCATTTCGGAATTATGATGATTTTCAACTTATGTATTGGAACAATCACTCCTCCGGTTGGAACAACACTCTTTGTTGGTGTAAAAGTTGGAGGGGTTAAACTAGAGGATGTTATTAAGCAGTTGATTCCATATTTTGTAGCAATTATTGCAGTGTTGATGCTCGTAACATATGTTCCACAGTTGAGCTTATGGCTTCCGAGTCTGATGGGATATGTATAAACAGAGTTAATTATATGATTGCAGAGATGCGCAGAAGAAGTATGTCATGCATTGCATGACGCGCATCTCGCAGCAAGAATGCAGGGGCATTCTTGAACCTAAAAATATATAAGAGATAGAAGGAGTAAATAGCGATGAAAAAGTTTATGGATAAAGAATTTCTTTTAGAAACAGAAACAGCACAGAAATTATTTCACGAATATGCAGAAAAGATGCCGATTGTAGATTATCATTGTCATATTAATCCACAGGAAATTGCAGAAGATCGTAAATTTGAAAACATTACACAGGTATGGTTAGGTGGAGACCATTATAAATGGAGACAGATGAGATCAAACGGTGTAGATGAATATTACATTACCGGAGAAGCAAGTGATAGAGAAAAATTTCAGAAATGGGCAGAAACTCTTGAACTTGCAATCGGAAACCCATTATATCACTGGAGTCATTTAGAGCTGCAGAGATATTTTGGATATCATGGCGTGTTAAATGGAGATACAGCAGAGGAAGTGTGGAATCTTTGTAATGAAAAATTAAAAGAAGACGGGATGTCTGTAAGAAATCTGATTCGTCAGTCAAATGTAAAATTAATCTGTACAACAGATGATCCGGTTGATTCATTGAAATGGCATGAAGTTCTGGCTGCCGATGATACATTTGAAGTTAAGGTACTGCCTGCATGGAGACCAGATAAGGCAATGAATCTTGAAAAAGCAGATTATGCAGAATATATCGCACAGCTTTCAAAAGTTAGCGGAATTGATATTCGTACATTTGCAGAACTGAAAGAAGCATTAAATGTACGACTGGATTATTTTGCAGAACATGGATGCAGTGTATCTGACCATGCATTAGAATATGTGATGTATGCACCGGCAAGTGAAGAAAAAATAGAGGAAATTTTTGCAAAACGTTTAAATTCCGAAGCAATTACTAAAGAAGAAGAATTAGAATTTAAAACAGCATTTATGCAGTTTGTGGCAAAGCAGTATTATAAGAGAAACTGGGTTATGCAGATTCATTATGGATGCAGAAGAGATAATAATACACCATATTATAAGGCTCTTGGCCCAGATACAGGATTTGACTGTATTGATAATTATGCTCCAAGCGCCCAGACAGCAGCATTTTTAGATTCGATTAATGAGACAGAAGAACTGCCAAAAACAATTTTATATTCTTTGAATCCAAATGATAATGAGGCAATAGGAACAATTCTTGGATGTTTCCAGGATTCCTCAGCAGCAGGAAAGATCCAGCAGGGAAGTGCATGGTGGTTTAACGATCACAAAACAGGAATGATTG
The DNA here is from genome assembly GCF_934307085.1 of uncultured Anaerobutyricum sp. Lineage (GTDB taxonomy): Bacteria > Bacillota > Clostridia > Lachnospirales > Lachnospiraceae > Anaerobutyricum. The sequence continues at coordinate 9,415 of NZ_CAKRCF010000050.1, read as the reverse complement.
CCCAGATGACTTCTCTTGCAAATCTTGGATTATTAGGAAATTTTGTTGGAATGTTAACGGACTCCAGAAGTTTCTTATCTTATACAAGACATGAGTATTTTCGCCGTATTCTGTGTAATCTGATTGGTGGATGGGTTGAAAATGGAGAATATCCGAATGATGAAAAAGCGTTAAAGAGAATTATAGAAGGAATTTCTTATAATAATGCGGTAAGATATTTCAGATTTGATGTGTAGATACATCAGATGTGGGATGATGCCCATTTTGAAACCCGTTGATTTACTGCGTAAATCGCTGCTTTCTCATGTTTTGCGAGGATTAAAATCAAACACCTCATCGTGTAAGCACAAACGGAGTTTTGACCTTTTGACCCTGACCTTATATTAAAAAGAATTGAAAATAACTATTTAAAAATAACTATTTTGTGTGGTATACTTGATTTCATAATAAAATATACTCTCGGAATCTTTTGTGTACTTTTTGTTAAGAAGATTTCGAGAGTACATTGAAATGAAAAGAGGGGAAAATATAAATATTTATGATATTGCAAAACTGTCAGGAGTATCAATTGCGACTGTCTCAAGAGTACTTAATGGAAGCTCTAAAGTCAGTGAAAAAACAAAGCAGAAAGTTTTGGCAGTTATAGAGCAGGAAAGTTATACACCAAATATATTTGCAAGAGGGCTTGGTCTTGATTCAGCTAAAACGATTGGGATTATCTGTCCGGAAATTGCGGATGACTATATGGCCAGATCGGTATCGTATCTTGAAAAACATCTACATCATTATGGATATGGATGTATTTTGGGATGTAGCGGTACATCATTAGAAGAAAGAGAAAGCTACACAAAACTGATGTTATCAAAAAGAATAGATACGTTGATATTTGTAGGTTCTATTTATGCGGGAAATGGTGGAGATCCGTCAGAAGTGGCTTATATTAAAGAAGCTGCAAAGACAACACCGGTATTTATGATTAATGCACATTTAGAAGGTGAGAATATTTACTGTGCTTATGCTGATGATTATCAGGCAACATATGAACTTACTTCTTCTTTGATTCGACGAGGAAAAAAGAAGATTCTATTTATGTATAATGCAGAATCCTTCAGTGCGCGTCAAAAGATGAAAGGATATGAGGCGGCATTAATTGATGCAGGATATCCTGTCAGAGGTGATTTGAAGTTTTATACTAAAAATGATATCAGCTATGCAAGAGATATGCTTTTAGTACACCAGGATTTAGATTTTGACAGCGTAGTTGCGACAGAGGATGCGCTTGCTATTGCGGCATTGAAGTATGCAAAGGTAAAGGGAATTAAGATACCGGAAGAATTATCTGTTTCCGGATATAATAATTCCAATCTTGCAAGATGCTGTGAACCGGAACTTACATCTGTAGACAGTAAAGTATCTGTTTTATGTAGTTCAACAGTTGCAAATATGATGGCACTTCTCGAACAAAAAGAAGAGATTGAAAAGTCATTGAAGATTTCTTGTGAAATTGTGAAGAGATGTACTACTGATTTTTAGAAAAATAAAGAGTCGATGGTTGATGTGATGAGTATTACAGGATAGGAACCATCGGCTTTTTTATTGTTTTTTATCCTGATGTATGAGGGAATATTCTGTTAAAGTAACACATTTCATGATATACTGAAAATGTTCGAATGAAAATCAGCCTGCGGAGTACATTTCCGTAGGTTTTTTACTCAGACAGAGTCGGGAAGTTCTGTTTGAATCCCGTATTGAATAAAAGAACCTGCCTGGTAGGATTTATTTTTGTTGGAAGGAGTATGTAATGCGCTTTTTATTATGCGGAATTAATGCGAAATATATTCACTCCAATCTGGCGATTTTCAGCCTGAAAGCATATGCAGACAGGAAGAAGATTCCGGGAGCGGAGATTATTTTAAAAGAATATACAATTAATAATTATGTAGAGGATATTTTACAGGATTTATATGAGGAAAAGGCTGATGTTGTTATTTTTTCCTGCTATATCTGGAATATTTCTTTTGTAAGAGAACTGGCGGCAGAACTTAAGAAGGTAAGCCCTGCTGTAAAAATATGGGCTGGAGGTCCGGAAGTTTCTTATGCGGCTAATAAGTTTTTGATGGAGAATCCGGCATTTGATCTTATTATGCAGGGAGAGGGAGAAGAAGTTTTTTCTGAACTGATTCGCTTCGTGGTGGAAGATAAACATTTCGCAGGAGAAGATAATATCTATCCAACGAATTATATAGATATGTCAAAGGTCCCAAAGTTACAGGGAATTGCAGTCCGGGATTTTTCAGGAGAAGCAGCTTTAGGAAATGCTGAGAGCAATATAGGAAATAAAACGAAAATCATCAATACAGGGTTTGCTACTTTGATGAATATGGATACAATTCCTTTTGTATATGAAGATTTTCATCTTTTTGAACATAAGATTTTATATTATGAAACGAGCAGAGGATGTCCGTTCTGCTGTAGTTACTGCCTTTCTTCTGTGGATAAGTCCGTCAGATTCCGTTCATTGGATATTGTGAAAAAAGAGCTAGATGCTTTTCTTGAAGCAAAAGTTCCACAGGTGAAGTTTGTTGACAGGACATTTAACTGTAATCGGCAAAGAGCGGTTGATATTTGGAGTTATCTGGTGGAACATGATAACGGCATTACAAATTTTCATTTTGAGATTTCTTCGGATTTGCTTGGAGAGAAAGAGCTGAAACTTTTTGCAAAGATGCGTCCTGGTCTGATTCAGCTTGAAATTGGAGTGCAGTCCACAAATGGGGAGACGGTCGATGCGATTCAAAGACATATGGACTTAGAGAAGCTTTTCCATTATGTAGACAGAGTGCATGCACTGGGAAATATTCACCAGCATCTGGATTTGATTGCCGGGCTGCCATATGAGAATTATGAGAGATTTGGACGCTCATTTGATGATTTATATGCACATGAGCCAGACCAGCTTCAGCTTGGATTCCTTAAAGTGTTAAAGGGAACGATGATGGAGGAAGAAGTCAAAAAGTACAGCATTCTATATCGTAATCAGCCGCCATACGAAGTACTTGGAACGAAATGGCTGTCTTATGACGAGATTATTTTGCTAAAAGGTGTGGAGGAGCTCGTAGAACTTTATTATAACAGCGGACAGTATACATTGACATTGAAATATGCCGTACCATTTTTTGAGAGTCCATTTCGCTTTTATGAACTGTTTTCTGCATGGTATCGGGGAAAAGGTTATCATAAGTTGAATCACAATCGTCTGGGAAAATATAATATTCTTCGGGAGTTCTTAAGAGAACATATAGATAAAAATGAATGGAATACTCTAGATGAGATTATGCTATATGATATGTATCTTCGAGAAAATGTAAAAGGAAGACCATCATGGGCGAAAGATACCACACAGTATAAGAAAGAGTGGAAGACTTTATATAGAGAGCAGGGAGAAAAACTTTTCCCAGAAGATGTGCAGGCTGGAACATATGATTCAAAGAGGGCAGCCAACCAAAGTCATATCGAAGTATTTAAAATTGATATAAAGAAGTTTGAGCATAGTGGCCAGGTGGAGAAAAAACAGGTATTTTGCTTATTTGATTATAGCAGAAGAAATCCACTGAACCGGGCGGCTAGAACTGTAGTGTGGGAAATAGTATAATAAGTGAACAGCAGGTTACGATGTTGTTGATATTGATATAAGTTATTGTCTGAATCTTTTGATTTTATGAAATTGTTAATTGAAGTAACTACATTTACATTTTATCTCATTCTATGGAAATAAGAAATATAGGATAGTAAATCCTGATAAAATAGAGACTTGAATGTACGACAGAAATGACTTAAAATAAAAAAGAATGTTCAGGAGAACAAAAAAAGTCTGTATGTTTATAACAATAAAAGCATTTTTCAAGCAAGTGCCATAGTAAGATCAGAGTGAGAGATATAGTAATTCTGTTCTGAAGTGCTGTATCTTTGAAGGATGCGAAATCACTATAAGAAGTTAGAAAATGAAGACGGACGCATTTTATATAGTTTATTTTAGAAAGGAAGTTTTAGTATGAAGTCAGATGGCACAAAGAAAAGACAGAGAATTGCTACAGTTGTAGTTGTATTAGTAGTTATTGCAATGGTTATCACTACAGTAGTTCCAGCAATGATGATGTAGGCTTCAAAAACACATCAGAGTTTTTGAATATGAGTAGGAGAAATGAAGTAGATAACTCATAATCTATAGGGTAGAATGATGTTTTATCTAATAGAATTTTAAGAAAGTAAAAAGGTGCAATATGAAAAAAAGAGTAGGGATTATCATACTTGTATTGCTTCTTCTTATTTTAGCAGGCGGCGGGGCGGCGTTTTATTATTACTATTCTAAGTATATTAATATTGACGCAATCTATCCGGGAGTGACAATTCAGGGGATGTCTGTCGGCGGAATGACACAGGAAGAGGCAAAAGCAAAAGTACAGGAATATGTAGATAAGGTATCGCAGGAAACGGTTACATTGCAGGTGAAAAAGAAAGAGAGTACATTTGTTCTCTCAGATATCGATCTGAAGTGTACAAATATGGATGCGGTAGAGAAAGCATATGATCTTGGAAAGACGGGGAATGTCTTTAAGCGTGTCATTGAAGTAAGAAAGCTTGAAAAGGAAGGAACAGATTTTCCGTTAACTTTTTCTGTAGATAGGGCAGAGACAAGGAAGGTTGTCAAAAAGAAAGCGAAGAAGTTCCTTGCGAAGAAAAAAGATGCCACTATTACGAGAAAAGATGGTAAGTTTGTTATTAAAAAGCAGGTAGATGGTATAGACATTGATTTTGATGCAAATGGGAATAAGCTAGCAGAAGTTTTTAGCAAAAAGAGCTGGGATCATAAGTCAGTTGTATTTCCAATGGATTATACGTTAGATAAAGCAAAGCATACGAAGAAGGAACTTTCCGCTATTAAAGATGTAATTGGAACTTTTACGACATCTTATGCAGGTTCTACCGCTGGTAGATGTGCAAATGTAGAGAATGGAGCTAGTCTGATTAACGGAACATTACTGTATCCGGGAGATTCTTTCTCTGTTTATTCAAAAGTTGCTCCATTTACAGCGGCAAATGGTTACCATCTTGCAGGGTCTTATTCCAATGGACAGACAGTACAGACTTATGGTGGAGGAATCTGTCAGGTATCAACTACACTTTATAATGCAGTTCTTCGTGCAGAACTTAAAGTGACAGAACGTTCTAACCATTCTATGACAGTACATTATGTTCCGTTATCTGCTGATGCAGCGATTTCTGGAACAGATAAGGATCTTAAGTTTACAAATAATCTTGATCATCCGGTATATATTCAGGGAGTAGCCGGAGGAGGAAGTATTACATTTACTATTTATGGTAAGGAATATCGTGCTTCAAACCGGAAGGTAGAGTATGAGTCAGAGACCGTTTCTACAAGAAGTCCTTCTGAAAAGGTTATCAAAGATAACACGATGGAAGAGGGCAAGCGAGTTGTTGAATCCCATGGACGTACTGGTTATACAGCAAGATTATGGAAGGTCGTATACATAGATGGAAAAGAGACGAAGAGAACGCAGGTGAATTCCAGTTCTTATATGTCTACGCCATCCATTGTTCGTGTCGGAACAAAGAAAAAGGAAGTGCCAAAGCCAACGACACAAAAGAAAGATGAGACAACAAAGGCTGGTGAAAAGGCAGAAGGTAGCACAGGTACGACAGGAAATAATAATCAGGGAGCAAATAAGGCGGAGTAGGCGGTGAGCCTGCTTCCGCTGTGGGAGTATATATTATGCGGATAGGAAAAGTAAAAGAGAGTATTTTAAAACGCTCAGTACTAAGACAGTTGCATAACCACAGTGAACAAGGCTCTCCGGCATCCGGTGAGGATGCCGGAGTTCTTTTTATGCCAGAGTTTATACCGGAATTCCCGGAAGTTTCGGAAGAAACGGGTGTGGCAGTGGCAGTAAATCCGGTGGAAGGCTGGACATTTGCTGCAAAAAGAGCTGTCTATGGGGCGGTAAATAGTATGTTGGCGGCGGGAGCAAGCCTGAAAGCGATTTCACTTAGTATTCTTATGCCGGAGGAAACAGAAGAAAAACAGTTAAAGGCATTGATAAAAGAGATTGACAGTCTTTGTACACAGGAAAATATTTTAGTAATTTCTGGGCATACAGCGGTGTCCCCGTATGTCGGTACACTTATTTTATCGGTTACAGCAATGGGAAGTATTACAGAAAATAGGAAAGGCATTACAGTAAATAAGGAAAGCATAGTGGATGATAAGGGAACAACAGAGCAAATAGTTGGGCTTGGTGCAGATTTCGATTTAGTAGTTGTGGGTACTGTAGGCAGAGAAGGTGCGGCTATGCTTGCGGCCGAGTATGCGAAACGTTTAGAAGAAAGATACGCACCATCTTATATTGAGGCGGCGAAGCATTTGTTTGATGACGGTTCCATGACGGTGGTAGCGGACATTTTACAGGAAAAAGAAGTTGTTTCTGTACATGATGTGCGGGAAGGCGGTATTTTTGCCGCACTCTGGGAAATGGCAGCGGCAGCGAACGTCGGATTGTCTATCGATCTTAAAAATATACCGATTAAGCAGCATACGATAGAGGTATGCGAGTATTTTAATTTAAATCCATATATGCTTCGGTCTGGTGGAACATTGCTTCTTGCTTGTGCAAATGGAGCCAGAATTGTCGAGCAGTTGAAAAATGCCGGAGTGGAGGCGGCGGTAATCGGGCAGACGACCGCAGGAAATGACCGTCTGATTCATTATGCTGATGAGGCACGTTTCTTAGAGCCGCCGAAGATGGATGAGTATTATAAAGTAAATTAGATAAAGGAGAAAAATTATGCGTCATGAAATTTTACGAATGCTGGAAAATAACAGCAGAATAGATTTACACGACCTGGCAATTATGCTTGGAACCGATGAGAGTGTTGTATTAGAAGAAATCGAAAAAATGGAGAATGAGGGAATTATCTGCGGATATCCTACCCTTATTAACTGGGATAAAACAGACACAGAGAAAGTAACAGCATTTATCGAAGTGCGTGTTACCCCACAGAGAGGACAGGGATTTGAAAAGCTGGCAGAGAGAATCACAAATTACCCGGAAGTAAAGTCTATTTATCTGATGTCTGGAGCTTTTGATTTTGCTATCTTTTTAGAGGGTAAAACTTTAAAAGAAGTCTCCATGTTTGTCTCCACAAAGCTTTCTACATTAGAAGCAGTTGCCGGTACAGCAACACATTTCGTCCTGAAAAAATATAAAGACCACGGAATGATTCTGATCGACAAAGAACCAGCAAACAGAATGAAGGTGACACCATGAGAAACCCTTTATCCGATAAAGTAGTACAGATGAAACCTTCAGGAATCCGTAAATTTTTTGATTTAGTACAGGAAATGCCAGATGCTATTTCTCTTGGTGTAGGTGAGCCGGACTTTGATACTCCGTGGCATATCCGTGAGGAAGGTATCTATTCCTTAGAAAAAGGACGTACTTTCTATACATCCAATGCCGGATTATTAGAACTTCGAAAAGCAATCGCACACTACATGTATCGTAAATATGAACTTACTTACGATCCTGCCCACGAAATCGTTGTGACTGTCGGTGGAAGTGAGGGAATTGATCTTGCTCTTCGTGCGATGCTGAATCCGGGAGACGAAGTTATTTTGCCAGAGCCAGCTTTCGTCTCTTATCTCCCATGCGTGAAGTTAGCGGATGGTGTGCCTGTAACAATTGACTTAAAAGAAGAGAATCACTTTAAGTTAAAGCCAGAAGAATTACTTGCAGCAATTACCGATAAGACAAAGATTCTGATTTTATCCTATCCAAACAATCCGACAGGTGCGATTATGACCCGTGAAGACTTAGAGCCGATCGCCGAAATCGTAAAAGAAAAAGACTTGTACGTTATTTCCGATGAAATTTATGCAGAACTTACTTATGGACAGGACCATTGTTCTATCGCTTCTCTTCCAGGAATGAGAGACAGAACGATTATTATCAATGGATTTAGTAAATCCTTTGCCATGACCGGATGGAGAATGGGATTTGCGACAGGTCCTGAACTTATCATGCAGCAAATATTAAAGATTCACCAGTTTGCGATTATGGCAGCGCCAACAACAAGCCAGTATGCTGCAATCGAGGCAATGACTAACGGAGAGGAAGACGTTCAGATTATGCGAAATGCATATAATCAGCGCCGTCGATTTGTCTTAGAACTCTTCTCTGAAATGGGATTGAAATGTTTCGAGCCAGAAGGCGCATTTTACATGTTCCCATGCATCAAAGAATTTGGCATGACCTCCGATGAATTTGCAAACCGCTTCTTACGCGAAGAAAAAGTAGCCATCATTCCGGGAACTGCTTTTGGAGACTGCGGAGAAGGATTCCTTCGAGTATCCTATGCTTATTCTATCGAAGAATTAAAAGAGGCATTAGGAAGACTGGCTAATTTTGTTGAAAGATTACGCAAAGAAAAGAATTTGAAATAAAGAATAATATTAAAAACTGAAAATATATATCTAAGAATATAGAAATAGAGAAAAACTACAAATTCAAAAATATAGAAATGAAATTAAATCTAATTAAAAAACTGATTAAAGACGGATTGATAAGATTGAATTTAAATAGTTGGATAAAATTATAGCAAATTGTAATAGTAATAAATTAAGAAATATCGAGGATAAATTATGGTAAACATTGTATTACATGAGCCGGAAATGCCGGCTAACACTGGAAATATTGGAAGAACCTGTGTAGCAACCGGGAGTGTTCTTCATTTAATCGAGCCACTTGGCTTTAAAATTAACGACAAGATGCTCAAACGTGCCGGACTTGACTACTGGGATAAATTAGATGTCCGTACATATGTGAACTTTGAGGACTTTCTTGCCAAGAATCCGGGAGCAAAAATATATATGGCAACCACAAAGTCAAAACAGACTTACACAGATGTAGAATACGAAGATGGCTGCTATATCATGTTCGGAAAAGAAAGTGCAGGAATTCCGGAAGAAATCTTACTTGAACACAAAGAAACCGCTGTTCGTATTCCAATGCTGGATCATATCCGTTCACTGAATCTTGGAAACTCCGTAGCGATTGTGTTGTATGAAGCATTAAGACAGCAGGGATTCAAAGAACTAGAGCTTGAAGGACAGCTCCACAAATACGAATGGTAAATACTAATTTGCCGGGGACACAGACGCCGCTTTAATAGAAGATATTGAGCTGAATTGTATGGAGTCTTCTAAAGAAAAAAGAATGGTTATAAGTTTGATTTTGTTCCGTTGCGCTAAGCATTCCATTCTGCCCAGAAAAACAGGAACTTGGGAAAAACGAGTCCCAAGTTCCTATGGTCAGAATTCCATAGCGCAAAGTCACAAAAT
>NZ_CAKRCF010000049.1 GCF_934307085.1 uncultured Anaerobutyricum sp. | reverse complement strand
GGAGAAAGTTATCTGAAATTTATTGGTTTCTTCTTTTGTATGATTGGATTTAAAATGGCTGTCGATGGTATTTTGCGAGGAGCGGGAGCAGTGAGAGTTTTTACTATTGCGAACCTGGTAAATTTAACATTGCGAGTTACCATTGCAAAATTCGGAGCTCCAATTTGGGGAGTTTCTATGGTGTGGTATGCAGTACCGCTTGGCTGGCTTGCCAACTTTCTGATTTCCTATGGATATTACAGAACTGGAAAGTGGAAAAAAGCTGTTTCAAAAACGGTAAATTAGATGACGAAACCTCGAAATCCCATCCCCTATATTTGTGACTAAAGTCACAAATATAGGGGATGGGATTTCTTTGTGGGTGTCCGTCTTGCTACGCAAATCAGGATTTTTACTCTTCATCTCTGGTGATAAACATCATCACAAATGCAAACAACAGCAACACTGAAGATACAAGGATTGCCCTCTCATGGAAGTATTTAATACACCGATTTCCGATGATTGCCCCACAGATAAAGCAAAGAATAATTCCATAATAGAGAAGGCCTTTTTCAAGGGATTCTCTTTTTTTTGTCTGAAAAAATGTGTAGATATTTTGTGTACCACTTCGTAAATTTCCGATGCACATAGTAGTAGCGATACCATTTCCATGAATTTTACGGAAGCTTTCTACCTGAATTCCACAGGCGAGGGAAGTTAAGCTATTTGCAAGAAGGTTATGGCTTTGAGGGAAAAAGCTTACGATAGCAAGAATGATGGCTTCTACCACAACAGAAATCTGTCGCCAATGCAAATGACTTCCTATTCCTGAATTTCGGACAATATCTGCTAATGCAATTCCAAAAGTAAAAGCAAGAACGGGGCAAAGGTATCTGATAGCTGCAGGAATATTTCCTTCGGAAAGATGTACACCGAGAAGAAGCATATTTCCCGTTTGAGCATTTGCAAATACTTCGCCTCTGCCAATATAGGAATAGGCATCCATAAAGCCGCCGGATAGCGCGAGCAGGATACCAAGTTCTATGGATTCTGAAATCTGGACTTTTTTATTCAAACAAAAAACCTTCTTTCTATCTATAAGTGTGATTTACAAGTTCTATACACAATATCTTCAAAAAAATTGTGGATAGACTCAGTGTTTTGGGGAAATATTGTGGATAACTTTATAAAATTTGCATGATTCGCAAAAAAATAATTCAAAATCCGCCGTAATGATTATAGTGGGAATGAGACTATTTGTCAATTAGAATATCTTTACTTTCAAATGGTACAATGTTATCATAGTAGCTGTTAACCAAGGAAGCATCTACATAATTTTTTCATTTTATAGAAAAAGATTTGTAGTGTAATTAAAGTTTATTATAAAAATATTATAGAAAGATTTTGGATGAGTACCTAATTTGGAAATTGTTAAATATGTTGATGAGAGTTTTACAGATTAGGACGAGTAGATTTTATTGAAAATATAGGAGGATTAAAATGGTAAAAAAAGCATTAATTGCTATGAGTGGCGGCGTTGATTCATCAGTGGCGGCATATCTTATGAAAGAAGCAGGATACGACTGCATTGGTGTAACAATGAAGCTCTATGATAATGAAGATATTGGAATGGCAAGAGAGAAAACCTGCTGTTCTTTAAGTGATATTGAGGATGCCAGAAGTGTATGTGTCAAACTGGGAATTCCATATTATGTATTTAATTTTAAAGATGATTTTAAGGAAAAAGTTATTGATAATTTTATTTCCTGTTATCAGAATGGAATGACACCGAATCCTTGCATCGAGTGTAATCGTCATTTAAAATTTGAGCATTTATATAAGAGAGCAAAGGCATTACATTGTGATGTTATCGTAACGGGCCATTATGCAAAAGTCACACACGATGAGCAGGGATATCATTTGTTAAAAGGTGTTGATGACAGCAAGGATCAGAGCTATGTACTGTATTCTCTCACGCAGGAACAACTTGCCAATACCTGTTTCCCTTTGGGAGATTACAGTAAGACAGAAATTCGTAAGATTGCAGAAGAACAGGGATTTTTCAATGCGCATAAACATGATAGTCAGGATATCTGCTTTATTCCAGATGGCGATTACATGTCATTCATTGAGAAGACAACAGGTAAAAAAAGTGAGCCAGGCAACTTCGTAAATCAGGATGGGGAAATAGTTGGACAGCATAAGGGATATTATGGATATACGATTGGACAGAGAAAAGGGCTCGGCATATCTGCACCAAAGCCATACTATGTAACAGAAATCCGTCCAGAAGAGAATAAAGTCATTGTCGGAAGTAATGAGGATTTATTTAAAACGGATTTGATTGCAAATGACTTTAATTGGATAGAAGACTTAGCAGAAGATGAAGTCGTTAAGGCAAGAATTCGCTATCATCAGACAGAAAAGGAAGCAACTGCAAAGAAAAATCAAGATGGAACAGTAGAAATCCATTTCTTAGAACCACAGCGTGCAATTACAAAAGGGCAGGCAGTAGTTTTATATAGAGATAATCATGTAGTTGGAGGCGGAACAATTATAGGATAACTTTTGATTGAATAAAATCGCTGCGCGTAACTTTTGTAAGTCACCGCGCAGCGATTTTGTTCAATCAGAAATTAATAAGAAATCACTGTCGTATTTGTCGGCATATATTTCCAAATATAATATGCATCAGAGTCCATCAGACGAACACATCCATTAGATACTGGTTTTCCGATAGTAGCATCTGCATAAACATTGCTGGCAATCGGGAATTTATGATGGTTTTGACTGCTGCCTGTTGGGTAGCGATGTACTCTGGTATGGAAAGAATTACGTCCATAATAATGAGTAACATATTCTTCATAAGTGTTTACGTAATACCAGCCATTTTCCTTTTGTCCGATATGGAAGGTTCCGCGAGGAGATCTGGTATTGTATTTTCCGGTTGCGCAAGGGAAAGTTTTAATTACTTTCCAATTGCCTTTTGTGCCTTGGAAAATATTAACCTGCTGTGTGTAGTGGCTGATCCAGATTAAGTATTTGGTCTTACTGGAATATTTTTTTACATAGCCAAGTTTTTGTTTTGTTGAGTACTTAGCAGTTGTATAATTGCATTTAAAGGCCTGAAGATTTCCAGTGGTAAGGTAATATGTTTTTCCCTGGTAGATAATTTTACTTCGCTTGTATTTAGAATTGCGTGCAGTTAAATCTACGGTAACTCCTTTATTAAGTGTTTTAATAACATTTTTAGAGGTCCAGGAACGATACAGAGATACTTTTTTAGTTGTTTTACAGAAGTAGGTCATAGTCCGCACCGTTTTTATCGGAGAAATCAATGTGTTAGGTATACAGCTTACAAAAGCTCCAGAGGCAGAAGAATAATTTGTTTCGTTAATTGTTGTATAAGGCTTAACCATGAAAGTTACTTTAGCAGCACCGCTTGTGATAGAAGTTTGAAAACTTGTAAGAGTAGTGTTGCCTAGAAAGGTATAGGTTGAGCCTTTTTTTATGTAGACATTATAACCGCTGGCACTGTATATCGTATTCCATTTTAATTGAAGACAGTCATTACTTGCATAAACGGAAAGGCCGGTTACATTTTGTGATACGGTAACAGGGATATCTGCAGAAATCTTTTTAGAGGAAGACTTTGCACCAGTTGCAGAGGCTGTTACAGTGAAGGTATAGGATCTGCCTTCTTTTAATTTAGAAAAAGTATAGGCTCCAGCTTTTTTGAAAGTAACAGATTGTCCATCTGAACAGGAAATTTTGTATTTGGAAGCTCCTTTTACGGCTTTCCAGGTGACATCAGCACTCTGGTATCCAGCTGTAACTGTGATACGTGGAGTAGGCAGGGTAACTTTTTCTTCTGTTGTAGTGGCCGTGCTCTGGCTCGTGGCAACAGCTGTGTTTTGGTTTCCAGTCTGGCTTGCTGCTGTAGAAGCATTAACATTCAGGGTGGTTGCAAAGCAAGCGCAAAAACCTAGAAGAAAAACTGCATTGACAACAGAAAAACAGAGATTTTTAACTTTTTTCATTAAAATACTCCTCTCAGGATTATATATTGATAATTAACTATTTGATTACTATAACAAACTAATACGTTATAAGTCAAGTAATGAGCCAGAGCAGAATTTCTTTGTATTTGCTGGAAACGAAAGGAACAGTAGTATTTAAAGTGCTAGAGCGTGTTTTAAAAATCATTCCAGCAATCTGCACGCCCCAATTTGCGGTATATTTTGCCTTCATTCAGTTGACGTAGCCCACTATGCCGCCCTCATTCAGGCAAAATCTCCCACAAATGGTAAGCACATCTTGCAGAAAGCATTTTTCAAACACGCTCTAGAGTGTTTGAAATAATTCTGGAAGAATACTTTCAGGTACCTCCATCTCGCCCTGTCCTTTAAATAAGGAAATATTTGGTTTGTTCTTACCATGAAAATCGGTTCCGCCGGTTTTTAATAACCCCCACTGTTTTGCTAAACTGGAAACATATTCCTGCTCTACAGGAGTGTAGGTATTATAATAAGTTTCAATCCCTACAAGTCCATATTCTTTTAGTTCATGAACAAGGACTTCCTTTTGGGCGGTATCTAACTTTTTATAAAGCATAAGATGAGCGAGTACAGGAATGCCGCCACTGTTTTTAATTAGGTTAATTGCTTCTTGTGGTGTAGGCATGATGCGTTCCACATAGCAGATTCTTCCCTCAGCAAGATACTTATCAAATGCTTCCTGAATAGAAGAAACGTATTTTTTCTTCATAAGAAGCTTGGCGATATGAGGACGACCAATTGTCTCCCCAGGTTTGTCCAAGTGTATTTCATCCATAGAAACTTTAAATCCCTGTTCCTGAAGTTTTTCAATAATTTTTGCATTACGTCCGTCACGACTTTCGCGATAGATAGTAAGATTATTAAGGAGAGATTTATTTAAAGGATTAATATTGTAACCAAGAAGGTGTATTTCTACACCATGATAATTTGTAGAAATTTCTACACCAGAAATGGTGGTGAGTTGTTTTTTATGTTTAAAAGCTACTTTTTGAAATTCTTCTATTCCAGAGACAGTATCATGATCTGTGAGTGCAAGAACAACCGGATTTTCTTTTCCGGAAAGTTTCAGAGCTTCATTTATAATTTCTGTTGGGGAAAAGGTGCCGTCAGAGGTAGTAGAATGAATATGTAAGTCAATATAAGTTTTCAAAGAAATCTCCTTTCATGCAATAATCAATCAAGTATCTATAATATTATATATCTAGTATTACAGAATTGGTTAAAAAAATCAATGTTCAGAACAATTTTTTATAAGAAGTTGAAGGAAAGTGATGGAAAACGTGTAATTATACAATAGTTGTTTGTAATAATTGCATAAAGGTGTTAGAATATCTTTATTGAAAATGAGAGGTTAGTGTACTGACAGAATATATAACGGAGGTTAGTCTATAATGGAAGATATGATTAAAGCATTGTTGGATGTGGTGAGAGCACAGCACACAGCAACAGAAGGAAGTGAAGAAAAGCCGTTTGATATTAATGATATCATTGATATGGCGTTAAATATTACTGGAAGACCGGAAGAACCAGAGGAACAGCAGGAACTTTCGGAAATGATTCAGAAGATGGCAGAATCTCTTGCTCCAGATATTTTTCCACCAAAAACATTTGAGGAGATGGATGATTCTGAGAGAGCTGCTTCTGCGGTCAATATGATAGAAGAACGTCTGAGAAATGGAAGTAGAAGAAGAGAGGAGACACAGCCACAGCAGCCAGTAGAGCAACAGTCTCTGGCACAGTCACAGCAGGAAAGTGCTTATCAACAGCCTGAAGGTTCTTCAGCAGAAACGATACAGCAGAGTGTAAATCAAAAAAATGAGTCTGACGATTATGAAGCCGGGGATTACGGCAATGGAAGTGCATACGATATGTATGGAATGGACGATGTAAATCATCAGGAAGCGGCGAATCTGAATGACTTAATTTATAATAATTTTATGCAGATGATGGGGTTAAATGATCCTAAGGTAGAATATCCATTTGATCGTTCTCAGATTCGATACGGAAGAGAAAAGACTGCAACGGAAATGCTTGCAGAGGATGAGGCGAATAAGGCAGAAGAAAGAGCTTTGGAAACACAGAGAAGAAGACCAGTTTCTGCATGGGAATTGGCACAACAGGCAGTAGATAAGGATGAGGAAGCACATCAGAAGGAAGAATATGAACCCAAAGAAATACAGATGCCAGAGACGAAGTCTGCTTCACAGTTAGCGGCAGAGGCAATTGCAAAGGCCAGAGAAGAAGACCAGATGAAGCTTGAGGCAGAAAAAAGAGCAGAGCGTTTAATGGAAGAGGCAAGAAAGCGTGGAAAGGATCCAATGGAATTTGCACTTCATCAGCAGGAAATACTGAACTACATGGAAAAGAATAGTGATGAATTGGTTTCTTTTGAAGATTATGAAGATTTATCTCCAGAAGAAAAGTTAGAGATTGAGCGTCAGCTCTATAGAGAAAAGCAGATGGAAGCAGGGGTTGCGCCTGAGGACATCAGTGAAGAACTTCCAGAAGAAATCATGGAACAGGTAGGCATTTTACCAGAACAATCAGAAGAAACTTCATCAGCTGACCAGCCAGAGGAACAGGAGAATGCAGAGAATTCTCAGACGGCAGATCAATCACAGGGAATGCCAGCATTTTCAGATGATATGCTTCGTATGATTAGCCAGGAAGTTGTACAGGAAAATGCAGAAATGATTTTATCTGAAGACGAAAATGCAGATTTAGATGTAATTAACAGGACAATTTTTGAAAATTTAAAAAATTTGATGAGTCAGACTGGTGGGGCAGTTACACAGGAAGATATGGAATCTTTAATTGGAGAAGTTATTTCCAGAAATACATCTTCTGAGAATGAAGATGTGAATGAGATTCCGGGACAGTCAATACCAGAAACATCACCTATGGCTTTTGAATCAGGGAATGCAAGTTCAGGAAGAATGACCGAAAGCACTGGAGGCAGTGGAATGGCTGAGACTCCAGAGCCAGTAAGGAGTGAAGAGGCTGAAGGTGCACAATCTTCCAGTCAGGGATTATCTGCTGTTGAGCTTGCAAGAGCGGCACAACAGGCAGCAAGACCAGAACCGCAGGAAGTAAGGGAGACAAAGTCTGCAGTAGAACTTGCAAAAGAGGCCCAGGAAAGTGCTGCTCAGAAAAAAGCCGCAGAGATACCAGAAACAGAGGATGAACTTAGTGAGGATGATTTAAACTTTGATGAGTTTGACTTAGAAGAAGAGCAGGAGCAGGAAACATCTCCTTCTATAGAGGAACTGAAGGCACAGCTTAGAGCTGCGGAAGAAGCACTGGCAGCAGAACAGTTAAAAGCAGCACAGAAAGAAGCCAAGGCGGCAGAGCAGAAAAAATCAGAAGAGAAAATAACAGAACAAGTATCAAAAGAACAGTCGATAGAAGAAAAAGTGTCAGTAACAGAAGAACAAAAAGCAGAAGAACAAGAAGAAGCAACACAGATGCAGTCTAAAGAAGTAGCAAACTCAGAAGATATGGATGAACTTCCTAAAGAAGAAATAGAATCAGGGGTAAAACAGGAAGAAAAAATAACACAAAAGGAAGAGCAGGAGGATGAGTTTGAATATGTTGATCCAGGAGAATTAGTTCTTGGAGAGCATACGCAGGCTGAAATTGATGAAGCATTGGAGAATCTTGCATCTCTTGGATTAGAAGGAGAAGTGTATGAACGTGCAAAACGAATGCTTCTACTTGAACTGGCAGGATCAGAAGTTGCTTTAGATGCATGGCTTGAAGAACAGGAAAATGGTAAAAAGAAAAAGGCTGCTGTGTCTGCATTAGATACAGAGGATGATGACTTAGATGATTTAGAAGATTTAGATGAAGAAGACTTAGAGCGAGAATTAGAACTTGCTATGGATGAGGACTTTATCGAAGAAGAGCTGGAGGAAGAAGGCAATTCTGAGGAGGCAGAAAAGGAAGAAGAGTACACAGTAGAAAACGATGAAAAAGAGAACGAATCAGAGAATGTACAGGAAAAAGTTGCAGAATCTAAGAATATGGAAATAGAGGAAACTACAGAGGCTGAGGAGAAGAAAAAAGAAGAATTCATTGATACTGCTGAAAATACTGAAAATGAAAAGAAAATGGAAGCCGTAGAAACAAAAGAAGCGGAAGAAAAAGAAGCAGAGATAAAAGTTGCTGAAGATGAAAAGGCAAAAGAGGAAGCTGAGAATGCTGCAGTTCAGGAGAGTAAATCAGAAGCCGAAGTTAATGAAACAAAAGCCAAGGAGGTAGAGAAAGACGTTACAGAAAAGGCAGAGCAGCCAGTAGAAAAAGAAACATTAACCGAAGACTCCGTTCAGGTTGAGAAAACAAGAATGGAAAAAGAAGAAAAGAAAGCTTCCTATAATAAGAAATCTGTACACAGTGAGCGCAGCACACATTCTAGAAAGCATAAAAATATAGTAAAACGAAAAGAAAAGACAGCTCCGGAAAAAGAGGAGAAAGAATTCAGTGTGGTAGTCCCAACTGGAAAGTCTGTAGAAGAAAAAGAATTTCAGGTTAGTGTTCGTAATCCATTTGTCTTAAAAAATTCAGCAAGCTTTATGGATAAGTTTGAGGAATACATTGTAGATACACAGGAGAATCGTAAGTTAAGTACTGGATTTAAACGATTAGACGCAATGCTTCGTTACGGTCTTCATAAAGGAAGTTATTTTGTAGACTCTATGCCACAATATCTGAAAAATGGATTTATGCAGCAGATGGCAGACCGTGCAGCAGAAAGCGGAGTAGATGTACTTTATATTTCGACAGAGCTTACCCGTTATGATCTTATGGTAGATACCATTTCACGTCTTAGTTATGAGATGAATAAAAAAGACGAAGAAAAGGCAGTATCATCTATGGCAATCATGACAGGAGAAAAGGGAGCAGATATTCATTCTTTAAAGGATGAATTGAACTGGTATAGAGGAAGAATCAGTGAACATCTTTTTGTACTTGATCAGGAAGCAGTATCCGAATATGTAGAAAATATGGAAGATGCTTCTGCCAGTGATATTTTAGAAGAACTTATTCGTTCTATTGTAACAGAAGGAGCACATAAACCTGTTGTATTTATTGATAATATTGAAAACATTCTTTCTGTAGAAGATTCCGAAGATATGAAGCCGCTGATGGATGGAATCCGTAAACTTGCAAAAGAACTTGGCATTCCAATTATTATGTCCTATGGATATGCTCAGGCCGAAAGTGAGAGTGAACTTGACCCTGCAGAGATTGCATATCATAAATCTCTTGGAAATATGTGCGATGTATATCTAGAACTTAAATATGCCGATATGATAACAGAGGATTATGAAGAACTTACAGAAGAAGATATTCAGGAAATGGTTGAAGATGGAGAGATGCTTCTTATTAACGTCCTTCTTCATAAAAACAGAAGGACAATGAAAGCGTCCTGTCAGATACAGGCAACACCGAAGTTTAACTATTATGAAGAATAAATGATGATTTGTGAATCCGAACAAACACCTCTGAAGAGAGGTGTTTGTTCGGATTGCATCGATAAAGTCTAAGTTCTGGCAATCTGGCTGTTCATTCTTTTCTAGCGGTGTCTATTACCAGCTCACTAAATTACTACTTGTCTACTCTGTAATCCCAATATAATCCGTTACAATTTTTATCTTTGCACTGATTTTCTGCAATTCATCTACTGGTTCATAATTCTTTGTACCAAAGAGATATTCATGAGCTTTAGTTACATTTGTTTTAGCTGTGATTGGAAATCCATAATAAATGCCGTTATATTTTTCATCTTCTGATTTAAAAGGATATGCCTGTGAATCTTCTATCTTACAGCGTGCAAGGGAGAGGGTTAATTTTGTAAGGCTATTATTGGAAAGACTGGTTTTACACTGTGGAAGAACAGTATTGATTAGTTTTCCAAGCTTTAATGGTTGTTTTTTGGCTGCATTCATAATGCCCTCAAGAACGAGACGCTGATGATTGGCTCTGGCGTGATCGCCACCTTCCATGTAACGGATTCGGGAGTAAGCAACGGCCTGATTGCCATCAAAAGTATAAGTGCCGGTTTTTTTGAATTTAGGAGAATTTCCTCCATTAATGTGGTTCATATTTCCAATATAGGCATTTAAATTCTCTAATTCTTTTTCAGAATTGATTGTCAGAGGGATACCGCCAAGAATGTCAACAGCATCAGCTAAAGCTTTAAAATTAACCGTAGCAAAATCTGTAATATTTAAATCAAGATTACGGTTAATTGTACGAAGAGCAAGTTCAGGACCGCCATAGGAATACGCAGCATTAATCTTATCGTATTCACCGTCAATGCTTACATAAGTATCACGATAAATGGACATAAGTTTCACCTTTTTGGTTGACTTATTAATACTGGCGATAATAATACAGTCTGTACGCGATCCTTTATCTTTGATTTTATTATCCTGGCTATCAACACCAAACAGAGCAATGTTCTGATAGTTGTTTATATTTGCATCCACATCGGTTACGGTTAAGCTGTTTTTATCCAGAGGATACTTTTTTATTTTGGAAAAAGCACCTTTTAATGAAAAACGGAATGCGAAAACGGCTACAATGACGAGAAGAATTACTAAAAGCAGGAATGGAAAACAGCCACGCTTTTTTTTCTTTTTCTGTTTACGTTCATGGTAGCTTAAAGACCTACCACTGGAAGGTTGCTTTTTTATAAAATCTGCATCGACATAATTACGAGAAGAAGTATGCTTTGTTGTTGCTTTATCTGAACTTTTTACAGAAGATGTTGTTGTGGAACGGGTTCCAGCCCCAGAGGAGCTTCGGAGTAATCCATCTGTATTTAATTTAGATTGTGAGTGATAATTAGTAGAAGTTCTCCGAGTAGCCTGAAATCCCTTATTATCTGGAGAAGAATACTTGTAATTACCATTGCTATTATCTTTATCATATATTGAACCATATTTCATAAAATATGCCCCCATTCTGTCATTAGTTTATAAAGTCTGTATCAGAGTGTATTTGAAAAAATCATTCCTGCAACCTGCATGCCCTAATTGGCATTCTTGGATTTGCTCTCACTCAGGTGAAATCTTCCACAAATTGTAATGTACATTTTACAGAAAGCATTTTTCAAACACGTTCTAGTAAGCATTTTCATTAATAAATCCTTTAAATACTGTAAGGAATAAAATCTTGATATCAAAAGATAATGTCCAGTTTTCAATATAGAAAATATCATGTTCGATACGTCCCTCAATAGAAGTATCTCCGCGGAATCCACATACCTGAGCCCAACCAGTCATGCCGGGACGAACCTGATGTTTAATCATATAGCGAGGAATTTCTTCTTTAAATTTTTCTACAAAAAGAGGTCGTTCTGGTCGCGGACCGATGAGGCTCATGTCACCTTTTAATACGTTAAAAAGTTGTGGGAGTTCATCAAGACTTGTCTTACGGATAATTTTTCCTACAGGAGTAACACGAGGATCATTGTGTACTGTCCAGGCCTTTTGTTCCTTAGATGTGGATTGGACGCCCATCGAACGGAATTTATACATTTTAAAAGGTTTATTATGAAGACCGACACGTTCCTGACAAAAGATGATAGGTCCTGGCGAACTTTTTTTTACAAGAACAGCGACCACTGCCATAATCGGTGAAAAAAGAACAATACAAATGATAGAACCAATAATATCCATCAGACGCTTCATACATTTATTCACAGTGTTTGTAAGAGGAACGTTACGGATGTTAATAACAGGAAGTCCATTTAAGTCTTCTGTTACCGGGTTTGTAGAGATAAATTTGTAATAGTCCGGAACAAACTTTGTATGCACACCGGATTTCTCACAAATAGCCACCATATCCCCGAGTTTATAATATTCCTTCAAGCTGAGGGCAATTGCTACTTCATCCATGGATGTATTTTGAAGAAACTGCTCTACATCTTTTAACTTACCGACCCAGAATGTATCGCGGTAAGAAAAATCAGGCTTCAGGTTGTCGTCAAAAATACCATGGATTGTATATCCCCACTGAGGGTTAGATTTAATACGGTCTATATAAGCCTCTGCTGCTGCACTGAATCCAACAACAACGACATGCTTAAGATTATAACCTTTTCGGCGGGTTCTTTCTAACACGTGGCGGATTGCAGCCCTCTCACAGATTGTAAGAAGCATAGAAAGAACATAGAACATAAGCTGAAGGCTTCTTGAAACATGGGGAATCTTCATAAATATAATATATATAAAGAAGAAAACCATTCCAATGGAGTTCGCCTTAATAAGATTCGCATATTCTGAAGTCTTGTTTTGAAATCTTTTTGGTTTATATAGATTGAACTTTGCATATAAAATAAGGTATACAGGAATCAGCACAAGAAGTATACCTTGATATTGCCATAACTGTCTCCAGTAACCAAAACGAGGGAAAATGCCTTTAAAAAGTGGGCAAATGTATCGAATATAGTAACTAAGACAGAATGAACAATAGATGACCAGCGCGTCGAGGACGACGTGGAATCGGTTAAGATATTTTTGATTCTCTTTAATCATAAATTTGTACCTCCATCACCTGCAAAAGGGTATATGTCAGAAAAAGGGCATAGAATACCTCTTACTGGGATAATTTTCTAACTTATTATACAATAGAATAAATCATTCCACAAGGTTATTTCTTTTCACGGATTTGCGAAAAAAGTGTGAAAAGCCTGTTAAAATAGGAGAAATCCATAAATTTGCCATAAATACAACACAAATTTATCACACATCGTTGCTAAGATAAGGTTACAAACTTAGAGAAAGGGGATAACATTATGAACGAATTTGAAAATAACGGATTCCATAATGAGAATTTAGAGAACAATCAGATAAATAATAATCAAACAGGTAATAGTGAGGGTTATAACAGAACAGAGATTGCTGCAGATGTGATACCAATAGAAGAAACGGTAGCACAGGAACAGAGTCACAGATATTCCTATAAAGAACAGGGAACCGGAGAAGAGAACGCTTATCATCGTGCAGATAACGGTTCTTACAATAATAATTATGATAATAACACTTATAATAACAGCTATAGCAATGATAATAATTACTATAGTAATATCCCACCAGAACCAGATAAGAGACGCAGACAGAGAAAGAATGGCCCCCAAACTGATAAAAATGGAAAGGGAAAGAAAGTTGCCAAGCTGGTTGTATCAGCAGCAGTATTTGGTCTTGTAGCTGGAGCTTGTTTTACAGGTGTTTCCATAGCAAAAGATAAATTGTATCCTTCTACAGCAGACAGGATTCAAACGACATCAGGAACTACAAGTGCAAAGAGCAATACGGCTTCTTCTGGAAGTTCAAGTAGCCAGAATGTAGCAACAGTGGTAAATGAAGTAATGCCATCAGTTGTATCAATCACAAGTACGATACAGTCCTCTAATTATTATGGATTTGGTACGCAGGAATCTGAGGGGGCAGGTTCAGGATTTATCATTGCAAAGACAAAAGACAATCTTATGATCGCAACGAATAATCACGTTGTATCCGGAGCAACGTCTCTTACAGTAGGATTTGTAGATGATACAACAGCAAAAGCTACAGTTGTAGGAACAGATTCCAGTGCAGACCTTGCAGTTATTTCTGTAAAGTTAAAGGATATCAAAGACTCTACAGCATCAAAGATTAAAGTTGCAACACTTGGAAGTTCAGATGATTTAAAAGTAGGAGAAGAAGTTGTAGCAATCGGTAATGCCTTAGGATATGGACAGTCTGTTACAACAGGTGTAGTTAGTGCAAAGAATCGAGAAGTATCTTTAACAGATGGAACAATGAATCTTCTTCAGACAGATGCTGCAATTAACCCTGGTAACAGCGGTGGTGTACTTATCAACATGGATGGTCAGGTAGTTGGTATCAACAACGCCAAATTAGAAGATACATCAGTAGAAGGTATGGGATATGCTATACCGATTACAACAGCCAAAACAATTTTAACAGACTTAATGAATGCCGGCAGTGTAAGCACAAAGGATGCTGCATTCCTTGGAGTAGTAGGACGTGATATTAACGAATCTTATTCAAGTGCCCTTGGAATTCCAAGTGGAATTTACGTATCCCAGGTAGTAAGCGGCTCTCCGGCAGAAAAAGCAGGAATCTCAGCAGGAGATGTCATTGTGAAGTTTGAAGGTAACAACGTTTCTACTATGTCTGGCTTAAAAGAAAAGCTTGCAATCAAGAAAGCAAATACAAAGGTTAAGATTACATTTAAAAGAGCAAATCAGAGCGGAACGTACGAAGAAAAAACAGTAACAGTAACACTTGGTAAAAAGAGTGATTTCAAAGATGTAACAACCGACAGTTCCAGCGACAGCAGCGAGTCCAACGATAGCTCTAACAATGGAAATTCTAACGGAAACTCTAATGGAAATTCCAATAATGGAAACAGCAACGGAAATTCAGGAAATAGCAATGGCAATTCCGGTAATGGTGGTTATGGATATGACAATGGCAACAGTGGAAACAGCAGTGACGGCTATATGAATCCATATGACTATTTCTTTGGAAATAATTATTAAATAAAAAGTTCTAATCTGCGAAAACAGGTTATATAAAGTGTTTTTCTGCATCCAAAGTCAGAAAGTTAAAATCCGCGATATTATAAAATGCGCCTTAGAGCAAGTTCAAGCTGCAGTTGAGCAGTTTAGACACAGTGATACAAAGCATTTTATAATATCGTGGATTTTAATTTTCATCTATTAAAAAAAACACTTGACATATCATCTCACCTATGCTATCATACCAAAGTATGAACGCCGAAGACAGCAGGTGCCGTAAGGCATAAAGTTAGAACACCTGCCGAGGAAGTTATATTCAGATAATTTTATTCTTAGAATATTTCTGCTCTTTGTCTTTGGACAGAGAGTTTTTTTATTTCATCGAAAGATGGATATGACGGCGGTACACACAAATATTTAAGGAGGTGCACCAGGAAGATGGCTAAAGTAGAATTAAAACAGCCTATTGTTGACGAGATTAAGGCTCAGCTTGACGGAGCTAAATCTATGGTAGTTGTAGATTACCGTGGAATTTCCGTAGCTGATGTAACAGAGCTTCGTAAACAGTGTCGTGAAGCAGGTGTTGTTTATAAAGTTTATAAGAACACTATGGTAAAACGTGCTGTAGAAGGTACAGAATTCGAAGGCGTTGTAAAAGATTTGGAAGGAACAAATGCATTTGCAATTTCCAAAGAAGATGCAACAGCTCCAGCAAGAATCGTTGCTAATTTTATTAAGAAAGCAAAATGCTGTGAGTTAAAGAGTGGTGTTGTTGAAGGTACTTACTATGATGCAGCAGGTATTGCAACAATCGCAACTATCCCATCAAGAGACGAACTTATCGCAAAATTCATGGGAAGCATTCAGTCCCCAGTTACAAACTTTGCCCGCGTAATCAAACAGATTGCAGAGCAGAAAGATGGTGGAGCTGCAGAATCCGAAGCAGCAGCTGAATAATTAATATTATAATATAAGATTTATGGAGGGAAATAAGATGACAACTCAGGAAATTATCGAAGTTATTAAAGGTTTATCCGTATTAGAATTAAATGATTTAGTAAAAGCTTGTGAAGAAGAATTTGGTGTATCCGCAGCAGCAGGTGTTGTAGTTGCAGCAGGAGCAGGTGCTGGAGAAGCAGCAGAAGAAAAGACAGAATTTGATGTTGAGTTAACAGAAGTTGGCGGACAGAAAGTTAAAGTTATCAAAGTTGTTCGTGAAATCACAGGTTTAGGATTAAAAGAAGCTAAGGCTGTAGTTGATGGTGCTCCTAAGGCAATCAAAGAAGCAGTTTCTAAAGAAGAAGCTGAAGACATCAAGAAACAGTTAGAAGAAGTTGGAGCAAAAGTTACAGTTAAATAATTGTAGTTTTCCAATATTTAATTTCTTGAACGAACGCTCGGAGGGTGTAAGCTCTCCGAGCTTTTTTAATATATGAAAGTATTCTATGAATAGGTAGAAATGAAAGATGTAAAGTGTAATTTATAATTATGAACTGAAAAATATAGATTCCATATTGCGGAACATTCATAGAGTAGAGCATGCAATTATAAAATAAAAAATCTAAAATATAGAATTAATAGGCGATAAAAACATTGTGAAGTAGAAAATTACTATATAGTAGTATGATATATAGATTGACATAGATGAAGTATATAAATATAGAAATAATAGATAAAAATATTTTATTAATTGGAGGTATAAAATGAGTAAAAAGTGCCCTTACGAAAAAAAATGTGGTGGTTGTCAGTATATTGACCTGCCTTATGAAGAACAGTTAAAGAAGAAACAAAAAGATACAAGCAAGCTTTTAAGTAGTTTTGGGAAAGTGAAGCCGATTATCGGAATGGAAGATCCGTGGCATTACCGTAATAAAGTACATGGAGTTGTAGCGGGAGACCGTCGTGGCAACTGTTTTACCGGAATTTATGAGAATCGCAGCCATCGTGTCATCCGTGTAGATTCCTGTCTGATTGAGAATCAGAAAGCAGACGAAATTATGAATACAGTAACTTTCCTTATGAAGTCTTTTAAGATGCGTCCATACAACGAGGATACCGGATATGGATTTTTGCGCCACATTTTAGTTCGTACTGGTTATCATACTGGACAGATTATGGTTGTTTTAGTAACAGCTTCTCCAGTATTTCCATCCAAAAATAACTTTGTAAAAGCACTCCGTAAAGAGCATCCGGAAATTACGACTATTGTAGCAAATGTCAATAATAGAAATACAAGTATGGTTCTTGGAGATAAACAGCAGGTTCTTTATGGAAAAGGTTATATTGAAGATGTTCTTTGCGGCAAGACATTCCGTATTTCTCCGAAATCGTTTTATCAGGTAAATCCAATTCAGACAGAAGTTCTTTACAATAAGGCGGTTGAATTTGCAGGACTTACTGGAAAAGAAAGAGTTATTGATGCATATAGTGGAATCGGTACAATTGGAATGGTCGCAAGTGATAATGCGGGAGAGGTTCTTTCTGTAGAATTAAATGGAGATGCGGTCCGCGATGCTGTCTTTAATGCAAAGCAGAATAAAGTAAAAAATATTCGGTTTTATAAAGATGATGCGGGAGAGTTTATGGTAAAAATGGCATCACGAAAAGAAAAAGCGGATGTTGTATTTATGGATCCGCCACGTTCTGGAAGTGATAAAAAGTTCTTAGATTCCCTTCTTCGATTAAGACCGAAGAGAATTGTTTACATTTCCTGTAATCCGGAAACACTTGCTCGCGACTTAAAGCATCTTACAGGGAATGGGTACCGTGTAAAACAGATTCAGCCAGTAGATATGTTCCCTTCTACCGGGCATATAGAAGCTGTTTGTTTACTATCAAGAAGAGAGAAATAGTACGAAAACAAAGCGTATTTTTGTTTTTTACTAACACTCACGAGTGCCTTTATAGTTGTCCATAAGATGAGGATAGGAGGAATCATGGAAGTAAGGAAACGATTTGAAAATGATAAATTAAAAAAACTTCAGATTTTTAATGGGGCACAGTTAAAATATATAGCATTTATATCCATGCTGATAGATCATGTAAACAATGCGTTGATAACCCCTTTTCTAAATGGGAAGGGATTTTTATTACATTTATCTAATCTTTTTTCAATTCTGGGCAGGATTGCATTTCCCATTTTTGTGTTTTTTATTGTAGAAGGATTTTTTAAGACCAGTAACAGGAAGAAGTATCTTATAACGCTTTTGCTATTTGGTGTGATATCTGAAGTTCCGTTTGACATGTTTACATCAAAAGTATTCTTTGATCCATATTGGAATAACATCATGTTTACTTTAGCATTATGTCTTATTACAATTTGGATTATTGATGTTGTAAAAGCAAAGATCAGCAATAAAATTTTGTGGTATAGTATCTCAATCGTTGTTGTAGGGATTTCGTGTGCAGTAGCGATGGCGCTCAGTCTGGATTATGATTATCATGCGATTATTGTTGCATACATTTTTTATATTTTTTATGATAAACCAATACTTGGAGCGGGATTGGGATATCTTTCGATTATTAAAGAGTTATATTCTTGCTTGGGATTTGCTATGACAGTAACATATAACGGTGAAAGAGGAAGGCAAAATAAATGGATAAATTATCTTTTTTATCCGGTTCATATTTTAATATTAGGTATTCTGCGTTTTTATTTAAATATTTAAAAATCTTTAGAAATATTTAGTAGGAAAGAAAACAGGGGTATGTTATAGTTATAACTAGAGCGTGTTTGAAAAATCATTCCCGCAAATTGTGATGCACATCTTGCAGAAAGCATTTTTCAAACACGCTCTAGTGTTAAGACTTACACAAACAAAAAGAGGAATATTTCACAAGAATAACAGGCAGGTTTTACATGCATTTGATTTGGAGTTATAGAGATAGTTATAGGGAAAGATACATAAGAAACACATATTTATGAAAGAAAAAAGTATAATTCAACAGAACTTAAAGAAAATAATTGGTGTTATTGTGGTTTCTGTTTTTGCCATAATAACGATTTATACGGTGTTTCGGGGGAGCGGCATCTCTTTGAACGAACTGACGGCAAGTTTAAAAGAGGCATCCTGGGAAGGTATTCTACTGGCATCGGTAAGTATGCTTGGTTTTATTTATTTTGAAGGGGAAGCATTAAGAGTTCTTGTCCGGCATATGGGATATCCGGCAAAGAGAAGCCATGGCTTTGTTTATTCGGCGGCAGATGTGTATTTTTCTGCAATTACGCCATCTGCTTCAGGAGGACAGCCGGCAAGTGCATATTTTATGCTGAAGGATGGAATAGCAGGAACAGCAGTTATGGCTGCGCTGCTACTGAATCTTATTATGTATACCCTTGCGATTCTGACGATTGGGCTGGTAGATATTTTGATTTTTCCGGAAGTTTTTCTGAATTTCAGTATCGGGTGTCGAGTGCTGATCGTGGCAGGTGGTTTAGCTTTAGCAGGGCTTGGGATTATCTTTTATCTTCTGCTGAGAAGGCAGGCATTGATCGAATCTGTCGGTACCTTTTTTGTCCGGATTTTACGGATGATTCATTGTGGGAGGCTTGCAGATAAGTTAGAAAAGAAACTGGAAGTTTCTATCGAGAAGTATAGTAGTCTTGTGGATGTGATTTTTGATGGAAAGAGAATGTTATGGAAGGTGTATATCCTGAATCTGTTACAGAGATTGTCGCAGATTATCGTAACACTTTTTTC
>NZ_CAKRCF010000048.1 GCF_934307085.1 uncultured Anaerobutyricum sp. | reverse complement strand
ATGAATCAGATGGAAAATATTCATTTTTCCACACCGCATATACAGAACTTATTTGATGATGGAACGCAGCAATATTATTGGGTGATTTCTTCTAGTCGTGTTGTGGAGTTGACGGATGAAACAAACACACAATTAGGAGTACTTCTTGTTGATATGGATTATTCGGGAATTGCAAGAATGATGGAGAGAATCAACACAACAGATAGCGGTCAATATTTTTATTTATGTGACAGTAATGGGCAGATTATTTATCATCCACGTCAGGTACAGCTTGACAATGGAATGAAAAAAGAAAGCAGTGAAAAAGCAGCTAGGGCAAAAGAAAATGTATATGAGGAACGGATGAATGGGGAACACCGGAAAATTGTTGTAGATACGATAGGTTATACTGGATGGAAGTTGGTTTGTGTGATGCCATATTCTATTTTTTCTAACAAGATGCTTGATGTAAAACAGTTTGTTCTTATCTTGATTCTTCTTATGGCGATGATGCTTACCCTCATTAACCGACTGATATCCGTTAGAATATCCCGTCCGATTATGAAATTAAATAATTCGGTTACAGAATATGAAGAAGGAAAAGAACCGGAGATATATATTGGAGGTTCCCGTGAAATACGGCATCTTGGAAAATCTATCCGGGATTCCTATAAACAAAATAATGCCTTGATGCAGAAAATTGTATGGGAACAGACGGAGAGAAGAAAAAGTGAACTTGAAGTTTTGCAGAGTCAGATTAACCCACATTTTCTTTATAACACATTGGATTCTATTACATGGATGATAGAAGGAGAGCGAAATGATGATGCAGTATTCATGATTTCACAGCTTGCAAGGCTTTTTCGTATTAGTCTTTCAAAAGGGCATACAATTATTTCTATACGGGATGAACTGCAGCATGCCCAAAGTTATATGAATATCCAGCAGGTGCGTTATAAGAAGAAGTTTCAAGTTTCTTATGATATAGATTCTGATATTTTAGACTGTTGTATTGTAAAGTTAATTTTACAACCAATTCTTGAAAATGCAATCAATTATGGCGTAAGAGAGATGGATGATTGTGGAGAAATTATTGTTCGGGGGATAAAAGAAGGGGATGAGATTCTTCTTACCATAGCAGATAATGGAATGGGAATCCCAGAAGAAGAGGTAGAATTCCTTCTCACAGATACGCAGAGGGTACATAAAAAAGGCTCTGGAGTGGGACTGGTAAACGTAAATAACCGAATAAAAATTTTATTTGGCGAAAAATATGGACTACATATTGAAAGTGAACTAGATGAAGGAACGATAGTTTCTATCAGGATACCGGCAATTATTTATTCAGAAGAAAACAGGAAGAAGTTTGAGGGCAATTAAGATATATTGTAACACAGAAAGAAAAGAAAAATGGAAAACGGAAAAAGAAGTTTTATTTTAACAGAAATCATTTTAGGAATGCTTGTTGTCATTTTGGCATTTTTTATGTTGTATAATAAAAATGAAGATAAAACAGAACGAATTGCAGTTATTATTCCAGATATAGAGGAGAGCCAGTGGTCTGCATTTAAGTATGGATTAAAAATGGCATCGCAGGAATATGGAGTAAATACTGTACTAATCAGTAAGGCGAATATCAATCTGTCCCAGGATGAAATGGAAGTAGTTCAGCAAGAGATTGATAAAGGGGCAGATGCGATTATTATCAAAATGACAGGAAATAGCAAAGAATATTCTCGGCTGAAAAAAATACAGAAAAAAGTTCCGATTATGTTGGCGGGAGAAAGTCTTGCAGAATCAGAAAAGCAATCAGATATTCCAGTCACAGAGCCAGATCAATATGATATGGGTGTAACTTTAGTACAAAAGTTGCTTGAAAAAAATAATGGAAATCTATCCGGTAAGAAAATAGGTATTTTTATGGAAAACAGTAATTCTGAGGCGGACATCAATCGAAGAGAAGGAGTCTGCGATACGTTAAAGAATACGGGAGTTGAAATTATGTGGTCTGTATCTCGCGATGAAGGAATTAAAAAAAATACAACATTGCAGTCACAAAGAAAAGTGGATATTGTTTTGGCATTAGACGACACAAGCTTTGTTGAAGCGGGAGAATCTGTAAAACAGAACAATTTATTTGGGGCGATTGTATATGGAATCGGTAATTCTACAGAGGCGGTCTATTACCTTGATGCGCGGTGGGCAGAGTGTCTTATTGTTCCAGATGAATTTACAGCAGGATATCAGTGTGTTGCCGAAACCGTAAGTGCGCTTCGTAAAACATTTTATAAGATGAAAAATCAGGAAGTACCCTATGCTGTACTTACAAGAGAAAATCTTTTTTCAAAAGAAAATCAGGATTTATTATTTACACTTAGCAAGTAAGGGATTGTTTGTAGAGAACTTTTTACACCTATATAAACTGCAGAAATTTGCGGATAGTTAACAAAGTTTTTCACAAAATTGAGTATAAGATAATTCTAAAGATACATAGAAATTAATCGGAGGAAAGCATGAAGATAAAAATCACAGGAATAATAATCATGGCAATATTTGTAGGAACATTGATTTTTTCTACATGCAGTAAAAAGCAGCCGGAAACAGATAATCAGATTTATATAGGTGTTGCCTGCTATGACCAAAAAGACACTTTTATCGGGGAACTGGTAGATGCATTTAAAGAAAAATGTAGTTCAATGGAATCAAAAGACTACGCAATCAGTATGACAATTATGGATGCATCCAATTCCCAACGAGTACAAAATGATCAGATTGAGCAAATGATAGATGATGGATGTAATGTACTGTGTGTAAATCTGGCAGACAGAACGGAACCATCAGAGATTATTGATGCAGCAAGGGAAAAAGATATTCCGATTATTTTCTTTAACCGTGAGCCAGTTGAGGAAGATATGAGGAGATGGGATAAGCTTTATTATGTAGGAGGAAAAGCAAAGCAATCAGGAGAATTACAGGGAGAGCTTGCAGCAGACTTTATTAAAAACAATCCCAAGGTAGATCGCAATAATGACGGAAAAATTCAGTATGTTATTTTGGAAGGAGAAATGGGACATCAGGATGCAATCATCCGTACGGAAAGTGTAGTAGAAAGTATGAAAGCCAATGATATTTCTCTGGAAAAGCTAAGCTATCAAATAGCGAACTGGAATCGTGCTCAGGCACAGACAAGAATGATGCAGCTCATTGGACAATATAAAACGGATATTGAGATGGTCATAGCCAATAGTGATTCTATGGCATTAGGAGCAATTGATGCTTACGAAAAATTAGGTTACACTGAATCAAACATTCCGATATTTTTCGGTATTGATGGCACAGACGAAGGATTAGAGGCAACACAAGAGGGAAAAATCGCTGCAACTGTCTATAATGATAAAGAAGGGCAGGCAAAGGCGATGGCAGAACTAGCCATTGCTGCTGTTACGGGAAAAGGAATGGAAAAGATTCGGTTCGAAAACAATAGATGTATCTATCTGCCGTATAAGAAGGTGACGAAGGAAAATGTAGAAACAATGATTAAGTAGACTGCTCCCTCATTTGTTGGCAAAGCTGACGCTCTATAGAAATAAAATAATCCCTATCTGTATCTTTGGTCGCTGCGAGAGGATCGTTCTAGAAAAGACCATTATAAATAAGTATTGATTTTGTTCCATTGTGCTAAACGCTCCATTTTGCCCAATAAAGCAGAAACTTCGGAAAAAGCAGTCCGAAGTTTCTATGGTCAAAATTCCACAGCACAAAGTCGTAAAATTAATACTTATTTATAATGGTCTTTTTAAAATATAGTCTTCAAGCAGCTCTAAAGTCAGAGATAGGGATTACATTATTTCAAACACATACTTTGTATTTGATTCGAATTTATCCTCTTTTCGTAATATTGTAGAAGGATTTTCCTCCGTATTGATTGCATTTGGCATAAGCTGTGTTTCTAACGCAACGCCCTCGCGGTTTTCATAAACTCTGCCTGCTTTTCCGATACAGCCATCTTTTAAGAAGTTACCGGTATAAACCTGAACGACGGGAGCAGTTGTTGAGATGACAAGTCTTCTGCCGGAGACAGGTTCTTCTAAGGTTAACTGATTTTCTGTACCATTTAATACGAAAGAATGGTCGTAGCCGAAAGCATTTTTCAGTTGGATGTGGTCTGTTTCGAGATCTTGTCCGATTCGTTTTCGTTTGTTAAAGTCAAATGGAGTGTCTTTGACAGGAAGAAGTTCTCCAGTTGCAAGGCAGGTGTCGTCGACGCATCCGATATAGTCAGAGTTAATCTGTAAATAATGGTCATTAACTTTATCCAATGTATTAGAGAGGTTGAAATACAGGTGGTTTGTAAAGTTTACAACAGTGTCTGCATCTGTATCAGCCTCATAGTGAATGGAAAATGCATTCTCATTTAATGTATAAGTTACATATAAATTTAAATTTCCAGGATAGCCTTCCTCACCGTCTTTAGAAAAGTAGTGGAAGCGGAGTCCATTTTCTAACGGAGTAACGTCAAAGATTTTTTTATCGAATCCTTCTTTTCCTCCGTGTAAATGATTTTTGCCATTATTGGCATACAGTTCGTAAGTTTTTCCGTTTAATGTGAAGCGGGCATCACCAATCCGGTTCGCAACACGGCCGATGATTGCACCAAAGTAAGCCGGGTCATTTGCATAATCTTCAATATTCTTAAGACCAAGAATTACATCAGACCTTTTCCCTGAAGCATCGGGTGCAAGGATTTCCATAATTCTACATCCCATATTTACGACAACAAGCTTCAAAGATTCATTCTCCAAAGAGTAAAAACGAATGCCATTATCTAATTCTTTTAAAAGTTCAACTTTCACCACAGTAATCTCTCCTTCTCATATATTTATGTACTGATCTCTATAAAATTATAGCAATTCTATAAAACATGTCAACAGATCAGGCAGCCAATATAAACATATTTTATCATGTCATTTTATAGAAAAACATTTGATATTCTACTTAAAAAATACAAATTTTTGTGATTGGCTTGACATTCTTTTATTTATAGGAGATAAAGAAAAAGACGAAAGAATCAGTGTAGATATAAGACAATAAATGAAAAGAAAAAGTTTGGGAGGTATTCTAATAATGTATCAGGCAGCAAATGAACGCTATAATACAATGAAATATTTTTCCTGTGGGAACAGTGGATTGAAACTTCCGGCAATTTCTCTGGGATTCTGGCACAATTTTGGAGATACAGCCATATATGACAATATGAAACAGTTATGTTTTACAGCATTTGATAATGGAATCACGCATTTTGATTTGGCCAATAACTATGGACCGGAACCGGGAAGTGCAGAAAAGAACTGGGGACGTATTTTTAAAGAGAATTTTACGGCATATCGTGACGAATTGATTATCAGTACAAAAGCCGGATATGAAATGTGGGATGGTCCTTATGGCAACTGGGGAAGTAGAAAATATCTTCTGGCAAGCCTTGACCAGAGTCTAAAACGTATGGGCTTAGAGTATGTAGATATTTTTTATCACCACAGAATGGATCCGGATACACCACTCGAAGAGACAATGGGTGCATTAGCACAGGCAGTAACAAGTGGAAAAGCTCTTTATGTCGGTCTGTCTAACTATAATGGAGAACAGTTAGAAAAAGCAACACAGATTTTAAATGATTTAAAATGCCCGTTTATCATCAATCAGAATCGATATTCCATATTTGACCGAACAATTGAAAACAACGGCCTGAAAGAAACAGCCGCCAAATTAAAAAAAGGAATCATCGCTTTTAGTCCATTAGCACAGGGACTTCTTACCGATAAGTATTTACATGGAATTCCAGAAGACAGCCGCATTATGACAGACGGCCGTTTCATAAAGAAAAAGGCATTAACAAAAGAACGTCTAGAACAGATTCAGCAGCTTAATACACTTGCTGGGGAAAGAGGACAGACATTAGCAGAAATGGCTCTTGCCTGGGTACTTCATGATGGAATCATTACCAGCGTACTTATTGGAGCTTCCAAATCAGAACAAATATTAGATAATATCAAGGCCATCAAAAAGACCTCCTTTTCAGAAGAAGAACTAAAACAGATAGAAAAAATATACCAAAAAAATCCAGAATATATATTAAGATAACTATTTAATTCATGAGACAAACTACAGACAAAGGTGAATTAAATAGTAAGCTATTAAATTTATTAGTTGCTTTTAAATTTGCTAACATCTTCTAAAATGAAAGCGGATTCGTTAATATAAAGCCAACAAGTAATTTATTATAAAGAAACAGGAGGAATAGTCAATGTTAAACGAATCAGTAATTCAGGTATTAAAAAATGCTATGTGGGATCTTGCAACATGTGCAGATGGAGAGCCAAATGTAGTGCCGGTTGCTTTTAAAGATGTTACAGAAGATGGAAAGCTGGTAGTAGGGGATGTTTTTCTTGAGACAACGTTAAAGAATATAAAAGCAAATGACGGGAAAATTGCAATTTCTGTATACGATACAAAGAGTCTTGAGGGATATCAGATTAAGGGAACTGCTGAATATGTAACAGAAGGAGCTATTGTAGCTGCATTCAAAACTGCCGTTGAAGGAATGTTTAAAGGGGCAGCAACAGCCAAAGGAGCACTGATCATTACTCCATCTAAGGTCATTGTTACAACACCGGGAGCGGATAATAAGAAAGAAATTTAATGGTTCATAAATTGTTAAGCATAGTATATAGTGGTGGGGATACATGAAGGATGAAAAATGATAATGAATTGCTGGCGGTCATGCCTGTACCGAAAGCTTTTTTTAGACTTGCACTTCCAGCGGTAGCAGCACAGCTTATTAATATTTTATATAATTTGGTAGATAAGATGTTTATTGGACATATTCCGGGAGTAGGGAAGCAGGCGTTGGCAGGTGTCGGTGTAACGGCTCCTGTCATTTTAGCCATTTCAGCTTTTGCAGCTCTTGTGAGTATGGGTGGTGCGCCTAAGGCATCTATTTTTATGGGAAAAGGAGATAATGAGCAGGCGGAAAAGAAGAAGGCGAAAATGAAATGGTACAATGTCAGAGATGTGATTATCGCAGGTAGGGAGAAATAATGCTTAAATATACAGACGAAAAAATATTTACACAGGAACAGGTACAGCAACTATTTTTATCAGTCAACTGGATTTCCGGAAAATATCCGGAACGCTTATATAAAGCCCTGATGAATTCATCAACAGTACTAACCGTATGGGACGGTGACAGACTAGTTGGACTTACAAGGGTACTCGATGATACAGAAATGTTGGCACAGATTCATTATGTACTCGTTCATCCAGAGTATCAGGGAAAAGGAATAGCTGGAAGAATGATTGAATATGTAAAAGAAAAATATAAGGACTTTTTCTATATTGAAGGAATGCCCGAAGATAAAAATAATGTACCATTCTATGAAAAACATGGCTTTTCTGTAATGGAAAATGGTGCTGCAATACAGATTTGTAATTACCATTAATTCGATAAAGGAAACAGAAAAAAGAAATAATACCATATCCCAGATGCGGCTTCGGAGCGTGTCTAAGATGCGAATAAGCATCTTAAACACAGCGACTACAGAGCATCTGGGATATGGTATTATTTCTTTTTTCGTCTGTTTTCTTCTTAATGAATCAAATAGTTAATCTACTTGACGTAGGAAGACAGATAGTATAAACTGTGTATAGCATAATGTATTAGACTAGAGTGTTAAATTATTAAATTAAAAGAAAAAGATTTGCAAAGGAGAAGGATATGAGCAATAAAGAAATCCCTTACAAAATTTATCTTGAAGAGAATGAGATGCCGGATAGCTGGTATAACGTGCGTGCAGATATGAAGAAGAAGCCTGCACCGCTGTTAAATCCAGCAACGTTAGAGCCTTTAAAACCAGAGGAATTAGAACCTATTTTCTGTAAAGAATTAGTAAAGCAGGAACTGAATGATACTGATGCATACATTCCAATTCCACAGGAAATCAGAGACTTCTACAAGATGTATCGACCATCCCCTCTGGTACGTGCTTATTGTTTAGAGAAAAAGCTTGGAACACCTGCAAAGATTTACTATAAATTCGAGGGAAATAACACAAGTGGAAGCCACAAGTTAAATTCTGCGATTGCACAGGCTTATTATGCAAAGCAGCAGGGATTAAAGGGAGTTACTACAGAGACAGGAGCCGGACAGTGGGGAACAGCTCTTTCTATGGCATGTGCTTACTTTGACCTTGACTGTAAAGTATATATGGTGAAGGTTTCTTATGAGCAGAAGCCGTTCCGCCGTGAAGTAATGCGTACTTATGGAGCAAGTGTAACCCCATCTCCATCTACCACAACAGAAGTTGGTAAGAAAATTTTAGAAGAACATCCGGGAACAACAGGAAGCCTTGGCTGTGCGATTTCAGAAGCAGTTGAGACTGCAACAAAGCATGAAGGATATCGTTATGTTTTAGGAAGTGTACTGAACCAGGTACTGCTTCACCAGTCTGTCATCGGATTAGAATCAAAGATTGCCATGGACAAATACGGAATCAAACCAGATATTATCATTGGCTGTGCCGGAGGCGGCTCTAATATTGGCGGATTGATTTCTCCATTTATGGGTGAAAAGCTTCGTGGTGAAGCAGATTATCACTTTATTGCAGTAGAGCCAGCATCCTGTCCAAGTTTAACTCGTGGTAAATACGTCTACGATTTCTGCGATACAGGAAAGGTATGTCCGATGGCGAAAATGTACACATTGGGAAGTGGATTTATTCCATCTGCAAATCATGCAGGAGGACTTCGCTATCATGGAATGAGCAGTATCGTATCTGAATTATACGATCAAGGATTAATCGAGGCAAGAAGCGTAGAGCAGACTTCTGTATTTGAAGCAGCAGAACAGTTTGCAAGAGTAGAAGGAATCTTACCTGCTCCAGAAAGCAGTCACGCAATTCGCGTAGCAATTGATGAAGCTTTAAAATGCAAAGAAACCGGAGAAGAAAAGACAATTCTATTTGGACTTACCGGAACCGGATACTTTGATATGGTAGCATATGAAAAATATAACAATGGTGAGATGAGCGACTACATTCCTACCGATAAAGATTTAGAAGCAGGATTTGCCGGCTTACCAAAACAACCGGAAGAATAATGTAAACAGATTGTTTCTGTGTTTAATTATAAGCATTTTTCAAACACACTCTAGGGAACAGAAAAAAGAAAGCCAGCCTATAGCAAAGGTAAAGATAGTCGCGGCGTAGAAAATGCCTGACCGGCATTTTTACTTGCTCCGACATTACCTTTGCTATAGGCTGGCTTTCTTTTTTTCGTCTGTATCCGCTAAATTAAAAGATATCCCATATATGCCAGATAGAGGCCGATGCAGACAATTCCTTCGAGCTTTGACATATGCTGCTTTGTCTTTGCGAAGATGAATAAAAGGATGCTGCTAACTAATAAAATACCACAGTCGATGACTGATTCACTTAGTACGTGCAGTGGCGAAAGGATGGCTGAGAACCCGAGGATAAACAAGATGTTAAACAGGTTGGAGCCGATAGCATTTCCGAGTGCGAGACCGCTATCTCCTTTTTTGGTGGCAACAATGGAGGTTACCAGTTCCGGAAGAGAGGTTCCAATTGCGACGATGGTAAGTCCGATAAAGTTCTGGCTTACGCCGAAGTTGGTGGCAATAATGCATGCTTTATCAACGACTAAGTCACCGCCGAAGATGACTGCGGCGAGACCGGCGATCATGTAAATAATACTTCTTGGTAAAGAAAGAATTTTTTCCGGTTCGTTTTCTGATTTATTTTTGATTGCGTGACAGATCATGACGGCAATATATAAAATCATGCCGGCAAAGAGGATACCGCCTTCTATCCGGCTGAGTTTTCCGTCAAGAAACATAAGGCATAAAATAAATGTGACAAGGATGTTGAGTGGCATATCTCTTTTTAAAATATCGCGATTTGTTTTGAATGCAGATAAAAAGGCACATACCCCAACAACGACTAATCCATTGAAAATATTCGATCCGACAACATTGCTGATGGCGATATCATTACTTCCTGCAAGGGCGGCATTGATGCTGACGGAGGCTTCCGGTGCGCTTGTTCCCATGGCGACAATGGTAAGTCCGATTACAACACTGGGCACTTTCAGGATTTGGGCGAGAGAAGAACTTCCTTCTACGAAGAAATCTGCCCCCTTGATTAAAAGAACAAATCCGACTACTAGTAATACATATTCCATATATTCTCCTTTCTTGTGATAAAGGAAAATAAAAAAAGACCTTTATCACATCAAAAATAACTGTGGTATTCAGAATTAAAATACATAAATAAAAGTACATAATTCTGAACAGTTACAAAATGATTGATAAAAGTCTCGTTATCTCAATAACAACCGGCCTTACGGCGTGATGACGACTGTTATTCATCCATAGAGATGGATATTAACTACTCCCTCTTATTTTCTTTATTTTATATTAAGATAGATTGTCCTGTCAATAAAAATTTGCCGGAGTGAGTAAACAGACGAACCCTCAGAGAGAATATACCCTATATCTGTGACTTTAGTCGCGGCGGTTTGAATATTCACTTAAGCGCTCGTATCCAAACCTTGCTCCCAGGCCACAGATATAGGGTATATTCTCTCTGGGGGTTCTGGTTGTTTCAATCCGGCAAATTTATGGGGAAATTTGGTGAAAGGACAGAAGAATGAGGCTGCTTGGGAAACTAAATATCAAAGGATTGACACAAAAATGCATAAGAAAAATTATTATTTTTACATATTAAAACAACAATATGAGTGTCAAACCCTCATGGCTCAGCTTTTCAAAAGCCATAATCTGTTTTTAAGATCTATCTGATTATTTTACCGTAATATCCCCATCTTTAGAGTCTATCGCAAGATTTGTCTTCCCATCTTTAGAATCTGACTGGAATGTATTTACATCATCATCTTCGTCTACAGTTTTGTTTCCGTTAAGACCAGAAGCAGTAATCGTTCCATAATGGGTGTCGAGGTCAAATCCAGATACTTTCTTTGTGGAGTCATTTAAGGTGATTTCAGCATCGCCATAAGAGAGCGCGATTTTTGTTTTTCCTGATAAAGTAAGTTCATCTACAGTAAGATCGCCATCTTTTGAAGTGAGAGAAATATTGCCGAGAGAGGCTTTTTGCAAGTCGCAGTCACCGTAGGAGAAAGTAAGCTTTCCACTATTAGCAGTAAATGTATTTGCGTTAAAATCTCCATCGTCAAGCTTGATGTTAGTAGTATCAAAAGCAGCATTTTTTACATAAAAATCACCATATCCAAGATGGATTTTTGCGGAAGATACGAGTTTATCTTTTGGAAGATAGAGAGTAACGTAATTTTCGTATTTAGAAGACTCTTTTGTGTAATCTTCTATATTTTTACTGCTGAGAGCAGCCTGTAAGAAGCTTATGTCAACATTAATGTAGTAAGAAGCACCAGTATTTCCGGCTTCTTTTAAGGTTAATGTGCCATTCTCTATGGAATAGGAGAGAGGATTTTTCTTATCCTTTGTCGCCTGTACATATTCAATATAGCTTTTTTCGTTGGGAGATTCCTCAATGTTAAGGTCGGAATCTTCTAAGTTTATATTTAAAGAAGTAAAGTCAGGGATTTCTGTTTTCTTTAAAGTAAAACGATTTGCAGACTCTTTATTATCTTCCTGTACGTTCATGGAATTTAAGTTTGTGGTATGAACGTACTTTGTGCCGCCACTGGTAAATCCGATACTAAATAAAAGTGCTCCAATCAGGCAGAATGCTCCACCAATTCCTAAAAGAGTTTTTGTAATTTTTCTCATCTTATTTCACACTCCTTTTTCTGCTCATATTCTGAATAAAATGAGCTAATACTAAAACAATCCATTTGCAGAAACAAAAAACAGCTAAAATGGCAAGAATACTAATGCCAATACTAAATAATCCTGCACCAGAAATCAGGCTCGCACCGGAAAGCGATGCAGTGATAGCAATTATTCCTCGGATAAAAAGTTTTCCACCAACGAGGGCAAATGCAATTCCAAAAGAGAAAATCGCTAAAAGTCCTGCCACAATTACTAAAATACCGGCTAAAGCAAGAGCAATTATAGTAAGTGCCAAAGCACCGCCGATAGGAGCGGCACAAATGGAAAGAAATGTAAGAAAAATAATCTTCCAAATCGGCGTATCTGGGTCTTTTCTCTTCTCAGTTATCAGATTATCAAGAATTTCATAAGCTGCTTCTTTCGGAGTACCGAGTTCCTGTATCAAGGCTGCTTCGCCTTCTGGCCCGGCATCTTCAAAATATTCTGTAAAATAATCCATCGCATTGTTATAGTCTTCCTTTGGAAGCTTCTTTAAATATTTTTTAAGCTGAGTGAGATATTCATCTTTCGTTAAATGTATCTCACCATTATTATATCTTTTATTTCCCATCAGGTATCATCCTCCCTTCGATGATGTCATCAATTGTGTGATAATATTCGTTCCATTCTTTTTTCAGAAAAACAAGCTGTTCCCTTCCGGAATCTGTGATCGAATAATACTTTCGGTTACGCCCCTGAAATTCTCTGCTGTAGGTACTCAAATAACCATGCTGCTCTAACTTCCTCAAAATCGGGTAAAGAGTAGATTCCTTAATATTTGCCACAAGCTTCACTGTCTGACTGATCTCATACCCATAAGAATCCTCCCTTTCAACAATCGAGAGAATCAGACACTCAATCAATAAAGAAGAAAGCGGATAATAAAACATAATATCACGTCCTTTCTATGTTTTAAATCTTTATATATAAAAATTTTATATATTGAATTATAATACATATATAGCATTTGTCAAGAGAAAAGCTGACGAAATTGAGAAAACATAGTATCACATCTATGATTTTAGTCACTGCGAGAGAAGGTCTTTTACTGTAGTTTGTCTTCACAGCTCTGAATTTATAGAAGAGATACTATATTTTCTCAATTCCTGACTTCTCCATCAAATCCTGCCAAAGACAGAAAAAGTGAAAACTCTATCATACAATAAATGCGCCTTAGAGCAAGTTCAAGCTGCGGACGAGCAGTTTGGACGCAGGGAAACGAAGAATTTATTGTATGATAGAGTTTTCACTTTTTCGTCTCCCCCCTCTTGACATGGAGGTGCCTCTAGAGTATATTAAGTGTATTAATAGTATTAATACACTACTAACATATCTAGTACAGTGTATGTTGCGTTTTCCTGAAGTATTTGAAGATTCAGCAGCGTTAGCTGCGGAGTAATTCGTGACATCTGATTTTATGAGTATAAAAAGGAAGGAGGTTCGATGTGATTTTTATTGACTATAATGACAAAAGACCAATTTATGAGCAGGTTACAGAGAAGATTCAGACATTGATTTTGAATGGAGTGCTGGAGCCGGATTCAAAGCTGCCATCAGTGCGTTCGCTGGCGATGGAACTTTCGATTAATCCCAATACGATTCAGAGGGCATATAGTGAGCTGGAGAGAGAAGGATTTATTTATTCCGTAAAGGGAAGAGGGAATTTTGTGAAGATGAATGAGAATCTGATTATAAAAGAACAGGAGAAGCTTCTGATTAAGTTTAAAGAAAATGTAGAGGAGCTGAGAGCGAGAGGTATTTTGAAAGAACAGGCTCTGGCCTGTATTAATGAAGCTTATGAGGAGGTGGAAAGATGATAGAAATTAAGAAGGTCAGCAAGCGTTTCGATAAGATCGAAGCCGTAAGTGATGTCAGTCTTTCTATTGAACAGGGCCAGGTTTTTGGCCTACTTGGAACGAATGGTGCAGGAAAGAGTACACTTCTTCGAATGATGGCAGGGGTGTTAAAGCCAGAGGAAGGAGAGATTCTGATCGATGGGGAAGCTGTATGGGATTGTGTGGAAGCGAAGCAGAAGTTTTTCTATATTTCTGATGAGCAGTATTTTTTTCCAAATGCGACACCGTTAGATATGGCAGCGTTTTATAAGACGTTGTACCCTGCATTCAATGAGAAGAGATTTCGTAAGTTTCTGGTGAAGTTTACTTTACAAAAAGATCGTAAGATTCAGACATTTTCTAAAGGAATGAAAAAGCAGCTTTCGATTCTTTTTGGAATATGCAGCGGAGTAGAGTATTTGTTCTGTGATGAGACGTTTGACGGGCTTGATCCGGTTATGCGCCAGGGGATTAAAAGTATTTTGGCAAATGAAATTGATGAAAGAAAGTTTACCCCGATTATTGCATCTCACAATTTGAGAGAATTAGAAGATATTTGTGATCATGTCGGACTATTGCATAAGGGTGGTGTTCTCTTATCGAAAGATTTAGAAACGATGAAGTGTAATATTCAGAAAGTACAGTGCGCATTGCCAGGAGAGGATGACAAGAAGCTGGAGAAAATGTTTGACATTTTACAATTTAACCGAAGAGGAAAGCTTGTCACAATGACAGTCAGGGGCAGTGAAGAACAGGTAATGGCGAAGTTATCTGTATTAAAACCGGTATTTTATGAATGTATTCCGCTGTCTTTAGAAGAAATATTTATCAGTGAAACGGAGGTAGTAGGTTATGACATCAAGAATCTCATACTCTAAGCTAAGCAGGGAGAATAGAAAGAGAATGCTTGGCATGACGATTGTCACAGTACTTACATTTTTTATAAAAGCAGTTTTTTTAGTAATGGGAGTAAATGAATGTTCCTCACATGCGGAAGTGCTTCGTTTGTTTCGTCCGAATATGGGAATGGCATGTGTGGTAATCGTCCTGGCGGCATGCAGTGCGGCAGTAAGTCTTTATTATTTACATTCCAGAAAGCAGACAGATTTTTACGAATCCCTTCCGATAAAGAGAGCTACATTATTTCGTCTGGTAGTACAAAACAGCCTCTTTATTTTTCTGATTCCGCTTGTAATAGAAGAAGCAATAGAATTTGTCATTGCGCAGCAACAGATTTCTGGAGGAGGATGGGAAATAGTCAGTTCTAGTCTCTGGTATTTGTTAATTTTTGCGGCAACATGGCTGACGATGGCTCTGGCAATGATTATGACAGGGAATATTATCGTTGGTATATTAGGATTTGGGGTATTTGCAAGCTATTTTCCAATTGTTATTTATAACATTTTTCCAATATATGCAAGCTCCTTTTTCGCCACCTATTCCGGGAATACGGCAGATAATGTTTATAATAATATAACCAACTATCTTTCTCCGGTATGGGTTGGACTTCGGGGAATGGCAGATATAAATAGCGGCAGAGAAACGCAGATAAAATATATGATGATTCTTCTGTTATGGATTGTCGGTTTATATGTACTGTGCCGCACACTCTATAATAGACGGCCGGCAGAAAGTGCAGGACGGGCTATGGCATTTACAAAGGCAAATACAGTAATTAAAGTGTTATTAGTTATCCCATCTGCCTTATATTCAGGAATTATTTTCTATTCATTGGGAAATGCAAAATCCATTTTCTGGCTTATATTCGGAGTTGTATTTGGTGTGTTCGTTATACATGCATTAATTGAATGCATTTATGAATTTGATGTAAGAGCGATTTTTTGTCATAAAAAACAACTTA
Source organism: uncultured Anaerobutyricum sp. (assembly GCF_934307085.1). Lineage (GTDB taxonomy): Bacteria > Bacillota > Clostridia > Lachnospirales > Lachnospiraceae > Anaerobutyricum. Next base: position 5,824 of record NZ_CAKRCF010000048.1, on the reverse strand, counting down.
TAGTTATTATGCTTGGTTCCTTGTTTATCATGGCAAGTTTTAGTGCAGATCTTTTTGGGTATGACAGGTATATACCAAAAGCATCCAGGGTCGAGAGTATCGAAATAAAGCCATTAGGAGTGAATAGTTACGGATATTGGGGAAAAGGGGAAGAACGATCAGGATTAAAAGGAGAAGAAAAACAGCTTGCTCTTTCTGTAATCAAAGAATCAGTAGAAGTAAAAAACAGTGCAGAAACATCCTCTTCAGAGTATTATGAGAAAAACAGCAAGTTTTTATTCTTTTCATCTGTATCTAAAAAAGAAGTGATGAGCGGTGATATTGAGATTTCTACAACATTTTGTATGAAAAACGGAAAACGTAAAGTAAGAACCTATATCCTTCGTTCCAAAAAGGCAAAAGAACTTTATAATAAACTGTATGCGACAAGAGAATTTAAAAAGAATATCTATTCTCTCTATACAGGAAATTATAATGATATCGAAGAAATAACCTGGTCAGGGATAGAAACAGAATATTTAAACCTTACAAAAGAAGAGAAAAAGCAGTTCTTTGATACTTATTTAAGTGAGTTAGACGGCTTAAGCTACACAGATGTACAAAAAACAGTTCCCGTAGGAAATATAGATATATCAATAGGTGGAACAATGGGAAGTGAAAATGCAACACAGGATACGTATTATATTTATCCCTCTTTTAAAAAGACGCTTGCATTTTTAGCACAAAAAGGCTGTGCTGTCAACCAGACAATAGATAACTTAAATATCAGTAGTATTGGGATTGAAGGATATGATGGAAGTACCGGAGAAAATATCAGATATGGAATAACAGATAAAAAACGAATTAATAAACTAAAAAAGAAACTTGTTCTTCAGCAGATGGAAAATGTTCCGGGAATAACCGTAATAAATGGAAGCATGGATATTCAGGTAAACTATAAAAATAAAAATGGAGGAAATAGCATATATTGCTATTCTATTTGTACAGATGATGAATTGCAGCAATTATTAAAGGAGTAATTTAATTCATTCAAATGTGGGAGGTGAGTATGAGTAGCTATATTATCGATGGAATCTGGGAGGCTAAGCAATGTATTTTGTTAGGAATGATTTTATGGCTTCTTTGGAATCTTATTTTGTTTTCACTGAAAAAAAGAAGTGGGGAGAGGCTGAAAAAATATGGATTTAAGTATCTGTTTTGTGAATTATTACTGGTAATTTATCTGTGTACGATTTTAACAATTACAGGGATTATCAGAACTGACATCTCCACTTATGTATACTCGGTTCCGAACATGGTTTCGCTTTTAAATATTCCGTTTAAAGGTGCTTCAATAAAAATGGTGACGTTAAATTGCCTGTTATTTGTACCTTACGGGTTTCTGATATTTATTTTATATGGTCTTAAGAAAAAACTGAGCTGGAAAAAAGCGATACTCATAGGATTTTTAACTTCTCTTTTTATCGAAATCTTTCAGGCATTTACAGGAAGACTCCCTGAAATTGATGACCTGATTGCAAATACAGCAGGATTCCTTGTCGGATATTTGACCGCACAAGGATTTCTGGAACTCTTTGATAAAAAGATGTATAAATATGGAATCATAAGAATTTTAAGTACAGTTATACTATTTTGTATTTCTATATTTGCGCTGTCCTTCTGGGCAAATGGGGATGCATTACAGGCCGAAGAGGAAGCATATTATACAGAAATTGGCGGCTTAAATTTTGACAAAGAGTATTCAGCAATATTAAAGATGAATCTGATCAAAGAAAATAAAGTATCAGATATACTTCAAACAGGAACAGGTACGGATTGGTATGCGAATATGGGAATTTGCATATCTAATGAAGCAGCAAGCTATACGGTACAGAATCTTTCGGCTGATATAAAAACTGTTCAGGAACAAGGTAAAACCTATGTTGAAATTCAATATGTGCAACCGCAGACATTTCGATTTTATAATAATAAATCGTGGGAAATGAAAGAGGTTATCTATTTACTATATTGTGAAGATGATGGAACAATATGGTATGGAACACAGGTAGGAAAAGTAGAAAACTGCGCAAAAAAATTGTGATAAACGAAAAGAAGAAAAGACGAAAAGCAGAAATTTTAGATAGACTAGAATGTGAAGAGAGTCGCGGCGCAAAAAATGTCTGACCGGCATTTTTACTTGCTCCGACATCACATTCTAGTCTATCTAAAATTTCTGCTTTTCTGTTCTTTGGGGCTCCGGATAGAAATATCAGCGGTATCTGTTTAATTTAACTCCTGCAATGGGATTTACATTGCAGGAATAATTTTTCAAATATGCTTTAGAAAACTTGAAAATTACAGAAAAATGTATTTTAAGATGAACAGGATTGCCAATACATACATCAATGCACTAATCTTCTTCTCTTTTGCCTCTCCTGTGATAAGGTTAATAACAACATAAGCGATAACTCCCATGGAGATACCTTCGGAGATACTGTAGAAGAATGGCATTGCAATGATACATACATAAGCAGGGATAGCCTCGGACATATCAGAGAAGTTAATGTTTGTAACATTACTAAGCATATATAATCCAACAATTACTAAAGCAGGTGCGGTAGCAAAAGATGGAATCGCAAGGAAGATTGGTGATAAGAACAGAGATAATCCAAAAAGGATCGCTGTTGTAACAGCAGTAAGACCTGTTCTTCCTCCTTCGGATACCCCAGAAGCACTTTCCACAAAAGTAGTAGTGGTAGAAGTTCCGATGATTGCACCAAAAGTAGTCGCTACAGCATCAGCAAGAAGTGCCCCTTTAATATGAGGAAGCTTTCCTTCTTCATCTAACATATCCGCTTTGGCAGATACACCAACGAGTGTTCCGATAGTATCAAAAAGGTCAACAAATAAAAATGCAAATAAAATTACAATAAAGTCTACAGAAAAAATGCCCTTAAACTGAAGCTTTCCGAAAATAGGAGCCAGACTGGGAATGGAAAGACCATTGCTGAAATCTGGTAACAGGCTGTAGAATCCTAAGTCAGCATTTGGAACATAAAGTCCTGCAAACTGGCAAATGATACCGAGTGCCCATGTGATCAGAATACCCCAGAGGATATTTCCTTTTATATTTTTAACAACTAAAATTCCAGTAATAATAATACCGATAATGGCAAGAAGTACAGTGATTCCTACATTGTTAAAAGAAGCTTCCACTCCATTTGCCTGATTATAGGCGTCCACAGAGAATAACTGAAGTAAAGTAGAACCACCAATAACAATGTGGGCGTTCTGTAAACCTACAAATGCGATGAAAAGACCAATACCTACACTGACGGCAGATTTTAAATTCATTGGAATCGCATTGAAAATTGCTTCACGCACATTTGTAAGAGAAAGAAGGATGAAAATAATACCTTCTGCAAATACAGCAGTCAGTGCATACTGCCAGCTATATCCCATACCGATTACAACTGTGTAAGCAAAGTAAGCATTCAGTCCCATACCCGGTGCCAGAGCAAATGGATAGTTTGCGAAAATCGCCATCAGTAATGTTCCGACAAAAGCGGCAAGAGCAGTAGCGGTAAATACAGCTCCGGAATCCATACCGGTAGCAGCCATAATACTTGGGTTAACGGCCAAAATATACGCCATAGTCATAAATGTCGTAATACCGGCTAGAATTTCTGTCTTCGCATCCGTGTGATTTTCGGATAACTTAAAGAATTTTTCTAACATAATACTTTCCTTTCTTTAAATAGAGAGTCCCCTGTAAAATAAGGACTCTTTTATTTTTCGTTAACATTATTTTGTTCCGAAAATTCTATCTCCGGCATCTCCAAGTCCAGGGCAGATGTAAGCATCCTCATTTAACTGACGGTCGATGTTACCACAGTAAATCTGCACATCTGGATGAGCTTTTGCAAGACGTTCTACTCCTTCAGGAGCAGCAATAATAGACATAAATTTAATATTCTTTCCACCATGCTCTTTGATAAAGTTGATGGCAGCGATAGCAGAACCACCAGTAGCAAGCATTGGGTCTAATACAACGATAAGTCTCTGGTCAATTGGGTCTGGCAGTTTACAATAATATTCGTGAGGTTCATGAGTCTCTTCGTCACGGTATAAACCAATGTGTCCAACCTTTGCAGATGGAACAAGAGCAAGGATACCATTTACCATACCAAGACCAGCACGAAGAATAGGAACGATAGCAAGCTTCTTACCGGAAATCATAGGTGTTTTGCAAGTTTCAATTGGTGTCTCAATCTCAATATCTTCTAATGGAAGGTCTCTCAAAGCCTCATATCCCATTAAGATACCAATCTCTTCAATTAACTTACGAAACTCATTCGTTCCTGTGTTCTTATCTCTTAAAAGAGAAATCTTGTGCTTAATAAGCGGGTGATTCATCTCAATAACGTTATTCATATCTTTCTCCAATCTGTAATGTAATAATGCGGATACATTAAAAAAATCTATTTCAGAAAAATAGCTTCTCCTGAAACATACTGATTTAGTACCATAACACTAGCACTATTGTAGTAGACAAAAAAGAATAAGTCAATAACTTACTAAGTTGCCGAATGGCAAAGTTGACGCCGCTGCCGGAGAAATCTATAGTCGGATTGCTAGAAGGATTATCGAGAAGAAGCACTAAAAAATTTACCCCATTTTATTCCCAAAACAATTCGTCGAGTGTTTTCCCCAGTTCATGGCAAATAGCAATGCACAGTTTAATCGTAGGGTTATAGTCCCCTTTTTCAATCGCAACAATAGTCTGTCTCGACACATTAACACGTTTCGCAAGTTCAGCCTGCGACATATCAAGAGCAGCGCGGGCAGCTTTTAATCGTAGGTTTTTCATAAGGCTACTCCTCTTTTTGCAGATGTTCCATAATAGCGCGGGTAATAACAATAGCATCGGCAAGTAATAGTAGAATCCCTGAAATCAGATTGATATTATTGAATTTAACAGGGCTATGTTGTGAGATAATTTCTTGCTGATTCATGATACCAGTATAAAGATTTATTCCACCAGTTAATGAAAAAAGGAAAATGCTTTGAACGATATTTTTTACCGGTGTTTCAGAATAAGAAAAATAAGCATCTTTAAAAACACAAATGGTAAAAAATACGATAAGACCGATGCAAATAATGGTAAATGATTCTGCTAATGGAGTACCCCAGGATGATTTTGTATAATATTCTATGAAACCATTGACTGCAGTTGCAAGAATGAGAGTAAAAAAACCGTACTTGTAGGCAATGCTCTGCATACATTTTTGCCGCTCATCGTATTGCATTTTTCTTGAAGAATAAACACCGTATGCAATAATAGCATAAACAATGAGAAAAATAATAAGAGCTAGTAATGAAAATGGCATAATAAAACCTCCTTAAATTTTTGCATTAGTAAATTGAAAAACAAAATGGAAATACGAAAAGAGGCTCATAATAACTGATATGTAGTGAAGCTGTAAGATACCATTTTATGACACTCTTTTGTATGATTTATATATAACACACAAAAATTGCGATGTCAAATATATTTTACATAAAGACGTAAAAACTTTACTTGGTGAAAATGCTTGAGAAGAAGAAATATCATTAGAAAACAGACAAAAAACAACACAAAATAGAAATTTTAACATAATATAGCAAGAATTCTCCTTCCTCTGCAGGTGGGAGATGAATTGCGTAAAAACAAAAAGAGAACACTTGTTTGATGATGCAATCCATGGTATAATAGAATCAGTAGAAAAGGAAAAATAAATCATAATGTGCATTCAGTATATCTGATGTACTATCATCTGATCATGGTAGTGAGATATCGAAGAAA
>NZ_CAKRCF010000047.1 GCF_934307085.1 uncultured Anaerobutyricum sp. | reverse complement strand
CCCTCGCCCTCTCCAAACTCCACATCAATGTGGATATAACTATCGGCTTTTTTGTGGGACAAAAGAACTACCGTCTCAACATGCACCGTTCCCGGAAACATATCCACCAAGCAAGCTTTCTTCACCTCATACCCCGCTTCCCTAAACACAAGCAAATCCCGCATAAGGCTAGTTGGCTTACAACTTACATACACCATCTCATCAACATTAAAGTTAATAATCTTTGTTAAAGCCTTCGGATGAATCCCATCACGAGGAGGGTCAAGTACAAGGATGTCTGGCTTCTTAGTTAAGTTATCCACAACTTTCAGGACATCGCCGGCGATGAATTCACAATTATCTAAGTGGTTATCCACTGCGTTCTTCTTAGCGGCTTCGACGGCTTCTTCGACGATTTCAACACCGACTACTTTGCTGGCTACTGGGGCAAGCATCTGGGCGATGGTTCCGGTTCCGGTGTAGAGGTCGTAGATAAGTTTGTCTTTTGTTTCGCCGACATATTCTCTTACTTTGTCGTAGAGGACTTCTGCTCCCAATGTGTTTGTCTGAAAGAAGGAAAACGGAGAGATTTTGAAACGCATATTGTACAGATATTCATAGAAATAGTCCTGTCCGTAAAGTGTTTTTGTCTCGTCACTCTGTACAACGTCTGCAAGATTATCGTTTAATGTGTGCAAGATGCCAACTACTTTTCCATCGATTTTCTGAGCAAGTATCATATTCACAAATTCAGATTCGTCAAGCTGACTCTGTGTTGTTGTGACGAGATTTATTAAAATATCGCCTGTTTTTACGGAGCGGCGCATTACGAGATGGCGAAGGAAACCCTCGTGGCGAATTTTGTGGAAATAGGTTTGTCCTTTTTCTTTGAAGTATTTTAAGATTGCCTGAAGAAGTATGTTGAAATCGGGATCTACGATGCGGCAGTCATCTAATGTTACGATATCGTAGAAACTGTTTTTCTTGTGCATTCCGAGGGCGAGTGGACCATCTTTTTCTTCGTCTCCGAATGTGAATTCCATTTTGTTGCGATAGCCTTCTGTGATTGGGCTTCCGTAGATATTTTCGATTTCGAAAGAAAGACCATTCTTTTCTATTAATTCTTCTACCTGGCGTTTCTTTAAGTTAAGCTGCTGTTCGTAAGAAAGATTCTGGTAACGACATCCGCCGCAGATTCCAAAATGTTTACAGGCTGCTGGCTGTTCTAATGGAGATGATTCAATGACTTCAAGAAGTCGTCCCTCAACTTTATCGCGTCTTTTTTTGTTGATGGAGAAACGTACTACCTGTCCTTCTAATGCATTTTTTACGATTACTTTCTGTCCTTCGATATCTATAATACCCTTATTCGGGAATTCAGTTCGGATTACTTTTCCCTCAAAAATATCTCCTTTTTTCATTTAATAATTTCCTTTCTATATTAGATTATTTAAACACAAATTGCATTGATCATTCTATGTCCACTCTTACAAGATATGTTTTCAATGTTTTGTGTATACACTTACATCTGTGATATAAATTGCAATTAATGTATCTGAATATGTAACTATACAATATGTTTCACTTACAATTTATACGACTTTTCATCATTACATAAAAAATGGAAAGGATGCCGCAGTATGCACCCTTTTCCATCATATTATTTTTTCAAATTTGTTTTTTAATTGTTACAAAATATCATTTTTGATACCGCTTTAAATTTGTTTTTCTATTTCTTTCGAAATATTGTTTTAAATATTATATTTTAAATATTATTTTAAAGCTCATTTTTTATTTCCTATAAAAAATCTTCCTTAATAGTTTCTTCAATTCTTTGACACCGCTGCATATTTTCATACCGCCTGACCTTCAAATCTTAATTTCACTAAATTTCGATTTATAATATCCGTGTCCGTAATGTGCCTCGCCTTCATCGTCGATTTCCATAATGAGAAATGTTGGCATATGGTCTGACTGTCTTGGATAGGAAACGCTTCCCGGATTTAAAATAGTGACATCTTCATCAATTTCAATATATGGTTTGTGGGTATGTCCAAACATTACAATATCGATATGATTCTGGAGAGCATACTGTTTTAATCGCTCGACACCACGGTATACGCAAAAGGTATGTCCGTGGACAACCAATACTTTATAATCGCCAATATTGAAAATGTCCTGTGATGGCAGTTCCAAGTTATAGTCATTATTCCCGGCTACCATATGTACCGGACAGTCTACTAAAGAACGGATATAGTCATCTCCTCGCTCCACATCTCCACAGTGAATGAGCATATCAATTGGTCCAACCTGCTCAATAACCCCTGCCACATCATCATTACGTCCATGCGAATCACTGATTACCAAAATTCTCATTTTCTTTTCACTCATCTATTTATAAAATCTCCTTTATCTGGCACAATGCCTTTCCACGATGACTGATTTCATTCTTTTCCTCGGCTGAAAGCTGAGCTGTTGTCTTGCCTTTGTCTGGAAGATAGAAAATAGGATCGTAACCGAAACCATTCTCTCCAGCTGGTTCCTGTGCAATTCTTCCCTCAATCGTTGCCCGACGTGTCTCTACTCGTCCATCTGGAAATGCTGCTGCAATCACGCAGACGAAACGGGCACTTCTTATGATATCAGGGACACCATGCAGTCTATCTAAAATAATCTGATTTTTAATGCGGTAAGAGGTATTCTCTCCCATATATCTGGCAGAATATACGCCTGGCTCTTTGTTCAGATAGTCAACCTCTAATCCAGAATCATCGGCTAATACAAGACTTCCTGTCGCTTCCATTACGGTCTTTGCCTTGATGATTGCATTTTCTTCAAATGTTGTACCATCTTCTACAATATCTACATCCACTCCGGCTTCCTTCATGGAAAGAATCTCGTAATCCAAATCTCCAAGAATTTCTCGGATTTCCTTCATTTTTCCTTCATTTCCCGTGGCAAATATCAATTTCTTTTTCAAAATGCTGCCTCCCAAAAAACTTGTGCTTTTTATATCGCTTCTAACATTTTCGATATCTTCGTATTAAACATTCTCATATTAAATATTTTCTGTTAAGTGTTCTTACATTAAAGTATGCTTGAAAAATATTCTCTGGAAAATACTCACACAGATTGCTGTAGGAATTCTTCAAAAACATCATAAAATAATATTTATAATCCTATTATTTATAATTCTTAGAACTCTTACCCTAATTCATATACAGAGCCTGTATTCCATAAATCATTCTTTATAGATTACTCTTCCGACTGTACCGGTTTCTTTCTTCTCGGTGGCTTTGGTCCTGGAAACATGTAGAAATATGTCTTCATCATTCCGTTATAAATCTTGCGGTTCTTTGTTGCTTTCTTTCCGATATAACGTTCTGCATCTTCGTATGCTGTGATAACATACTCAGACCAGCCATCAAGCCCTGCGAAAGCCTTTCCCATATCACGGTAAAGTGCTGGTAAATCTTCTTTTTCCTCTAAACGTTCACCATAAGGAGGATTCGTGATTATAAATCCATACTTTTTCGGATGACTTAAATGATGAACTGGGCGCTGCTGGAAATGAATGAGTCCATCTACACCTGCTCTTTTCGCATTGTCTCTTGCTGCTTTTACAATCTGTGAATCAATGTCATAGCCCTGAATGTCCATTTCCACGCTCATATCCACTAAAGATTCTGCCTCCTCAAATCCTCTGGCAAAAAGTTTTGGGGATACGATATTATCCCAATTCTGTGCCTGGAATTCGCGATGCATTCCCGGTGCAATATTCGCTCCCATCATCGCTGCTTCAATAGGAAATGTTCCACTTCCACAGAATGGATCTACAAGGATACGGTTCTTGTTCCATGGTGTAAGCTTGATAAGTGCTGCTGCTAATGTCTCCTCGATCGGTGCCTTGCTGACCATGCGACGGTATCCTCTTTTGTGAAGACTCTCTCCAGAAGTATCAAGACCAATCGTTACAATATCTTTATAAATAATTACTCGAACCGGATAACTTGCACCATCTTCTTCAAACCAGTTAATATGGTAGTGTTCTTTCATTCGCTCTACCATCGCTTTCTTCACGATGGACTGAATATCGGAAGGGCTAAAAAGCTTACTCTTTACAGAAGTTGCTTTCGTAACCCAGAATTTTGCATCTGCTGGGAAATAGTCTTCCCACGGAACCTTTTTTACATTCTGAAACAGTTCTTCAAAAGTTACTGCCTTAAATTCTGCCACTTTTAAAAGGATTCTCTGTGTTGTTCTTAAGAAAATGTTTGCTCTTACCAAAGCATCCATATCTCCGGCAAAAGTAACCTTTCCATCTTCTACCTTCACAATCTCATATCCTAAATCCGCTATTTCTCTTTTACACACTGCCTCAAGTCCAAAGTGACAAGGCGCAATAAATTCGTATCTGTTACTCATCTTACCTCCGTTCATTGTATCTTTCTTCTAACTACTTTACGCAGATAACTCCGTAATCAATCACCGAGATTTCTGTTTATCAAATAGTTTATCAAGAAAAAATAATCCCTTAAAAAAAGCAATATCTCTAATATTTCCGCTTCTTTTATGACCAGATTACCTATAAATTCCTTCCAAAAACATCATTTTATGCAGACATTTTATCCAAATTTGATAAATGATGTGTTTCTCAATAACTATAATTGTACTTAGGAAATGTTGCTATGTCAAGAAGTACGCACCATCGTCCACAAATCGTTCTTCTCTTTTTCTAAGTATCCTTTATAAAACATAATGCCGCCGACTACACTGTATGCGTGAATTCCTACAGAATCAAGCTTCTTCGCCGCCAGCATACTTGTGGAACCTGTATCACAATATAAAAAAACTGGCTGTTCTTTTTCTATATTAAAATTTTTCTCTATTTTTTCTATGTTAAGCTTTTCATCTATAAGCTCTTCAAATGGAATATTTACTGCCATCGGTAGATGGCCTTTCTTAAATGCTTCCTCTGAACGCACATCAATAAGGAAACCTTCTGCATCGTAGCTTCTTTTTATTGCTTCTGATATGGAAATCAAGTCAACCATGGTTGAAACCTCTTCCTTCTTTTATATCAGAATATGTTGTTTCTCCCTAAAAGTGTGGCAAAGGAGACGCCCAATACAAGAGAAATAAAGCATATTTATGACTTTAGTCGCGGCGGTTTGAATGCTCGCTTACACGCTCACATCCAAACCTTGCTCCGAGGCCACAAATATGCTTTATTTATCTTCCAGCGGGCTGACTTTGGCGGCTTGGAGGGAATTCAAACTGTAGGCTTCTGCTTAATTGGAAGGAAGATTGGGTATGAGGGAGGGACTTCTTAATTTTTTCTTTAGTATAACGAAAGTGTGTTTAAACTTTCGAAAAAGTAGAAGACTTCTTTCCAAATCTTTCCTTTCTGCTCATGATTGAAGCAAATGAGCAAAATAAAAGGTACGGCGAAGGTGCTATCGTCCTACAGATAAATTAATTGAAAATTTTTTGTATGAAAGAATACAAGAGAGATAGGTTATCCGGAAACCAAAATCTACCGGAGATTCTCCAAATCTCTTCAGCAGAACTAGTAATTTCAGTTTAACAAAAAGCAGCTTCCAAAGGGAAAGGGATAGTCGGATTGCTCAAAATTATGAAAAAAGAACCACTAAAAAATTTATTGAATTTTGTGACTTTGTGCTGCGGAATTTTGACCATAGAAACTTCGCATTCGTTTCTGCTGCCTTAGCAGGTCGAAAAAGCTCCAGTGGAGGTTTTGAGACCAAGTTTCTGCTTTACTGGGCAAAATGGAGCGTTTAGCACAACGGAACAAAATCAATAAATTTTTTAGTGGTTCTTTCTATAATTCTTCAGGCAATCCAACTATCCCTTCCCCTTTGGAAGCGTCCGTCTTGCCTAACGTCAAATTACTATTCAGCTACAATTTTGATGAATTTCTTCTTTCCTCTCTTTAAGACTTTTCCTTCGCCCTTGAAGTCATCAAGTGTATAAGCAGCCTTAAAGTCAGTTACCTTTTCACCATCTAATGTTACACCACCCTGTGTTACATTACGTCTTGCTTCGGAACGTGTTCCTGCTAAGCCAGATTTTACGAGAAGTGCAAGAATGTCTACTGTGCCGTCTCTTAAATCTTCTTCTGTAACTGCACATGTTGGCATATTAGTAGCATCTCCACCGTTACTGAATAATGCTCTCGCGGCATCCTGTGCTTTCTGTGCTTCTTCTTCACCGTGAACTAATTTTGTAAGTTCAAATGCGAGGATTTCTTTTGCTTCATTTAACTTGCTGCCTTCCCAGCTATCCATTGCATCGATTTCTTCTAATGGAAGGAATGTGAGCATACGAATACATTTCATAACATCTGCATCAGCTACATTTCTCCAGTACTGGTAGAAATCAAATGGAGATGTCTTGTTAGGGTCTAACCATACAGCACCAGACTGTGTTTTACCCATTTTCTTTCCTTCGGAGTTTAAGAGAAGGGTAATTGTCATCGCATACGCATCGGCATCTGGTCCTAATTTACGACGGATAAGTTCTGTACCACCGAGCATGTTGCTCCACTGGTCATTCCCACCAAACTGCATGTTACAGCCATATTTCTGGTATAACTCATAGAAGTCGTAGCTCTGCATAATCATGTAGTTGAACTCTAAGAATGATAAACCTTTTTCCATTCTCTGTTTGTAGCACTCTGCACGAAGCATGTTATTTACTGAGAAACATGGACCTACTTCGCGGAGTAATTCTACATAGTTTAAGTCCAGGAGCCAGTCTGCATTGTTTACAAGCATAGCTTTTCCATCGGAAAAATCAATAAAACGACTCATCTGTTTTTTGAAGCATTCTACGTTATGATTGATTGTCTCTTTTGTCATCATCTGACGCATATCTGTACGTCCAGATGGGTCACCAATCATAGCAGTACCACCACCGATTAAGGCGATTGGCTTATTTCCTGCCATCTGCAGACGTTTCATCAGGCAAAGTGCCATGAAATGTCCTACATGAAGGCTGTCTGCTGTTGGGTCAAATCCAATATAGAATACAGCCTTTCCGTTATTTACAAGTTCCTTAATTTCTTCTTCATCTGTTACCTGTGCAATCAGTCCTCTTGCAACCAGTTCGTCATATACTGTCATAAAATCCTCCTAATAAAATAAAAAAATCCCGTCCTAATAAAAGGACGAGATATAACTTCGTGGTACCACCTTTTTTCGCAAAGCAAAATGCCCTGCCTCAAACGAGCGTCAAACAACGCCTCTGCGGATAACGGCCGCCGCTCCGTCACAGCCTACTAAAAACAAATCTTATCTCTTCCATCACTCTAAACAAGTTCTTAAATCTAGTCACATTTAATATTAAAAGTTCTGGCAATCTGATAAATCTAAATAAATACCTGTCTCATTCGGTGTGCAACTCAGGAATGTATTCACTTATTATCTGGCACATGACCTCCCACCAGCCGGTCACTCTCTGGAATGCATGAATAAAAGCTACTTGTTTCCGTCTTTGTCTTTCTCGTTTCTGAAATTCATGTTGAAATTCATATAAAAATGATGTTTCTATACTACAAATTCTGTACTGCCCATATTAATAGGATAGTATATCCGTCCTGCGCGGATAAACATCATGTTTCTTATTGTAGTAAAACTTGAAAATTTTGTCAAGTAAGATTTTTATTTATTTTTCTCCGGCCAGTTCCTGCCACTCTCCGAAGATTCGTATCTACAATCGTTACATCCATCTTTAAAATCTGTGACAGAATATTTGCATATAAAATTACAGTATTCTGCATTTCTCTTAACACTTCCATGACAAACTACTTCTACCTGTTCCGACTTACTTCTATGCAGCTGTATCGTCTGGTTTCTTCTCGTAATCTCTTTCTGGAATTTTTGTTTAACAAATCAGAATATAACCACCCGTATTCCTTTTTCTACTAAAATACAAATGGGTATCCCCTACTTTTTTCTGCGGAAACATATACGAAATAAGTTCTGGCAATCCTGCCCTCTTTAATCTTTGCTGCTCGCCTGCCCAGTCTCTTGTTGCAGAATCAGTAAAGACTACCTGCCCCTCTTCATCCACACCCAACAAAATCATCGTATGATAGGAACCTGCATATTTTTTATCGAAAAAACGAATAATTCTTTTACCTTTTCTGCGCATTCGGCTTGTTTCTATAATAACAGGCTTCCCTTCATATAAATGCTCTGTAATCTGCTTTTGGGCAGCTTTATCCTCAAAATCTCCTATATATTCACAAGAAACTCCTTCTTTTTTCAAAATAACAGAAATTCCATAAAGAGAAACCGGCATCTGTCTTGCCATTACTTTTTTATAATTCTCCGTATATACTTCTTCGGGAAAATACTTTCTCTCCACCTCAGAAATCGTTCTATCTGGTCTTAAATCCACATACTTTTCCACAAAAGCTGCTAAAGCAGTAGTCAGGGAACAGCAAGCACATCCATGCTTTGTCATATATTCACTGTAATCGTCATAAATTCCTGCTTTCTGCTGAAAAACAGGATATGTTTTTGACAAGTCACCATCTGTAATCACTACAGCAAGTGTTTTTTCATTCAGACCCTCTTTAGGGATAATCGGCGAAAGGAACTTTCTACCTTCTTCATCAGCTACAAATTTCAAATGTATACAATCCATAAAAATCCTTTCTATTCGGGGTTGCCGCAAAGCGGAGGCTCTCTTGAGAAGTTGTCTTTTGCTGTAGAAGGAAAATCAGAATTCATGTTGTAGGATTGAAATACACAGAACCCTCTTTTCCTGTAATCTATAAAAATGCGCCTTAGAGCAAGTTCAAGTTGCGGATGAGCAGCTTGGATGCAGTGAAACGAAACATTTTTATAGATTACAGGAAATGAGGGTTCGTCTGTTTATTTCTCCAATCCTACAAATTAGAACTTAAACACTGCTACTCCATATGCTGGCAGTTTATAACCAAAGGAATACTTTCTTCCATCACATTCTTTTTTCACCGGTTTATACTCTTTCGGTCTTCTCTTGCCTGTACCGCCAAACTTCTTATCATCACTATTAAGTACCAGCGTATGCTTTCTGCGACACGTTGCTCCTACCCTGTAGTCTGGACGTTCTACTGGGGTAAAGTTAATGACAAAGAGCATATTACTCTTACCGCTTGCGGAATGTCTTACGAAGGAGAATATGCTTCTTTCTCCGTCATCAGCGTTAATCCATTCAAATCCTTCTGGCCAGCAGTCGTACTCGTAGAGACATTTATTATTTTTATAGAGGTGCAACAATTCTTTCACAAATGCCTGCAGCTGACGATTTGGTTCTTTATCAAGCAGGAACCAGTCAAGTTCTCTCTTCTCACTCCACTCTCTATGCTGTCCAAAATCCTGTCCCATGAAAAGAAGCTTCTTTCCTGGATGTCCTGTCATAAAAGCATAGCCTGCCATAAGGTTCCTGAACTTATCTTCATAGCTGCCTGGCATCTTTTCTATCATAGAACATTTTAAATGAACAACTTCATCATGAGAAAGGACAAGCATATAATTCTCTGCATAGGCATAGACCATCGCAAAGTTCATCTTTGTATGATTATACTTTCTAAAATAAGGATCAAGCTTCATGTACTCTAAAAAGTCATGCATCCATCCCATATTCCACTTAAGATCAAAATCCAATCCACCATACTCGGCCCGATCAGTTACTTTTGGCCATGCTGTGGACTCCTCTGCAATCATAACAATTCCCGGATTTCTCTTTTTAACAATTGTATTCAAATGTTTGAAAAATTCAATGGCCTCAAGATTCTCATTACCCCCATAAATATTTGGAACCCACTGTCCATCTTCACGGCCATAATCAAGATAAAGCATAGACGCAACGGCATCTACACGAAGCCCATCTACATGATACTTTTCTAACCAGAAAAGTGCATTACAGATAAGGAAGTTCTGTACTTCTGTCTTGCCATAATCAAATACCTTTGTTCCCCAGTCCGGATGCTCTCCCTTTCTTGGATCAGCATATTCGTAAAGACAGGTTCCATCAAACTCTGCAAGCCCAAAGGCATCTCGTGGGAAATGTGCTGGTACCCAGTCAAGAATAACACCAATGTTATGTTCATGCATATAGTCCATAAAGTACTGAAAATCCTGTGGAGAACCATGACGGGATGTTGGTGCAAAATAATTTGTTACCTGATATCCCCAGGAACCATCAAATGGATGCTCTGCAATACCCATTAATTCAACATGAGTATATCCCATATCCTTTATATAAGGAACTAATTCATGAGCCAACTCTCTGTAGTTATAAAAGCCATCCTCATCTTCTTCTGTCAGTTCGTGCTTCTTCCAGGAACCTGGATGTACTTCATATACAAACATCGGATTCTTCTTAGAATCAAACTTTTCTCTTTTCTTCATCCAACGGCTGTCATGCCATTTAAAATCAGAAATATCTGCAACTACCGAAGCATTATTGGGACGAAGCTCTGCCTGGAAACCATATGGATCTGCTTTTAATATTTTTGTGCCATTCTTTGCGGTAACACAATATTTATAAATGTCTCCTATCTTCATTCCTGGAAGAAATATTTCATAAATTCCCAGTGGTTCTAAACGTTCCATCGGTGTAGCATTCTCATCCCACTCGTTAAAATCGCCAACAATAGAAACTGCATCTGCATTTGGTGCCCATACAGCAAAATACACGCCTTCTTCCTCATCTATTGTTGTAGGATGTGCGCCAAGTTTATTATATAAGTCATAATGTGTTCCCTGACCAAATAAATACTGGTCAAATTCTGTAATAAATCTGGTATCTGGCATAAACAGAGTCCTCCCGCTTTCATAATTCATAAAATTCCGTAACTATTCAGATTTCTCTGCACACTTGAAAAAAAAGGGCAACTTCCAAATCAAAAATTTGCCCGACTCTGAATAACCACAAAATATTTTTGTTTATTATATCATAAAATGGTAATTTTTTCAGCATTTACTTATGCATTTTGTAAAATAAAAAAATAGTCCATACTGATGACCTCAGAGCAAGTGTTGGATGTAAGCATTCAAGCAAATATTCAACACACAATGACTAAAATCATCAATATGGACTATTTTTCTTAGATTCGTTTATTTAACTGCACAAATCAAAATTAGCATTCACCATGTTTGCAGATTGTCTGAATCCATCCTTCTGGTGCTTCGATATGTCCCATCTGGATTCCTGTAAGAGTATCATATAACTTCTTAATTACAGGTCCCATTTCTTCCATTCCACTTGGGAAGCAGATTTCTTTTCCGTGGTCAACAATCTTTCCAACTGGGGAGATTACGGCTGCTGTTCCACAAAGACCACATTCTGCAAAGTCCTTTACTTCATCAAAGAGTACTTCTCTATGTTCTACTTCCATTCCAAGATAATGTTCTGCAATGTACATCAGAGAACGACGTGTGATAGATGGAAGAATACTATCTGACTTAGGTGTTACAAGCTTGCCATCTTTTGTGATAAAGATAAAGTTCGCTCCACCTGTTTCTTCAACTTTTGTTCTTGTAGCAGGATCAAGATACATATTCTCATCATATCCCTGATTATGTGCATCTACGATTGCATGTAAACTCATGGCATAGTTAAGTCCTGCTTTGATATGTCCTGTTCCATGAGGTGCTGCACGGTCAAAATCTGAAACTCTGATTGTAATAGGTTTTGCACCACCTTTGAAATATGGTCCTACAGGTGTAACAAAAATACGGAACTGATATTCATCTGCTGGTTTTACTCCGATAACAGGGTTAGAACCAAACATATATGGACGGATATATAAAGTAGCCCCAGAACCATAAGGTGCTACATAAGCTGCATTCGCTTTTACTGTTTCTACAACAGCCTCAACAAATTTTTCTTCAGGGAATACTGGCATCTCCAGTCTTCTACAGGAATCTGCCATACGGGCTGCGTTTAAGTCAGGACGGAAACAAACAATATCTCCACTCTCTGTTGTGTATGCCTTTAAACCTTCAAAACATGTCTGTGCATACTGAAATACACCGGCACACTCATTCAGAGTAATTGTAGCATCTTCTGTGAGGGTACCTTCATCCCAAGCACCATTTTTATAATTAGCTACAAATCTTTTCTCTGTCTGCTGATAGCCAAAGCCCAGCTCGCCCCAGTTAATATTTTTCTTTTCCATTGCGAAAACTTCCCTTCTAAATATGAAATAAATCTTATAGAAAACTTCATTTCATCTTATTATAAATTTTGGAGTTATTATAACACATCATTTTTTAATTTTCCACGAAATCACGAAAAGAAATGTAAGAAAATCGCGTTTTTTCTATTATTTCATGATTTTGCACAAAAAAACTGCTTCCTTTCTCTTGATTTCTCCGCATTTTTTCACTTTTTTTAACAGAAGAAGAATTAGAAAAAACGAATTAAAAAGAAAGAAGAATTCATTATGACTTCATATAAAGCTTCTTTCTAATAAAAAATAGGAAAAATAACAAAAGGCTGTAACATCTACCATGCCACAGCCTATCTAACGGATATTCTAATCTCTATTCTGTTACATCTGGATTAACCAGAATATATCCACCACCACCAGCTGTACTGAAATAGCTATTGGTTGATTTGGCTCCAGATTCTGTACACGAAAACATTCCTTCACTTAAAAGGTTATTTACTGTCTCATACTTGATTCTCTGATGATTACCAAAGGCTGAACGATCCGCAGAATCTGCGATAATTGCCTTACCTGTATTCGTAATTCCAAGAAGGACCATTGTGTGGAAACTATTTGCCCATTTTCCCTTCTTCATCTCTATGATGACCGGGTTTCCGGTTTTTAAATGAATGGTAATCTGGCTGGCAGCCTTGGCTTTTTCAAATCGTCGTACATATTGTGTACGTATTCCATATTTATTTAAAACTCTGTTTATCCCATATAAAGATACTGGCATTGATTTATCATCATCATTTTTATCATTATATTTATTATAGTTCTTTTTCCAGGATGTCGCTCCAAACGTTTTATATTCTAAACCGCTTTTATCTGTGACTTGCTTTGGTACAATACTTTTTCCAAAACCTGTAAGCACTGTGGCTAATCCACTGGCAGCACAGCCATGTCTTGGCATATAGTTTTTAAAACTGCTGGCATTTACAGAAGCTGACTGCTTATACACTGTATAATTTCGTACATTTGGATAGCTGTTTACCGTAACTGTATATCGATCACCCTTACTGTTAGAAGGCAATATATCTACGTCTGTATAAATATTATCCGGGCTTACTACCGTCACATCACAATGAAGTACTGCCTTACCACTTTTACATGTAATTGTAGACACTCCAGACACTGGCTGTGTCGTAATAGTTCCACTCTGGCTTACCTCAGCTACCGAGGAATTAGAAGAAGACCACTTGCATTCGTCTCCTGCATACTGCACCTCTAACTGATACTCACTTTCTGCCGTCAGGCGAATAGCAGTTTTGTCAAGCTTAGCTACATGTACTTTACAAACAATTCTTTTTCCATTACTGCTACAGACAATTTTAGCAACTCCTTCTTTTACAGCTTTCACTGAGCCTTTTCTGCTAACTCTTAAAATGTCCTTATTCGTACTTGTCCACTTTGTATTCTTTCCATTCTTTACTTTTAACTGGAACCGATTACCTTTTGCCAATGTAAGCTCTGTAGCATTTAAACCAACCACTGTAACTCGGCAGCGATAACTCTTTGTCCCTACTTTTGCAGTAATTGTTGCTTTTCCGCCTTTTAATGCAGTAATCTTTCCCTTTTCTACAGAAGCAATCTTTGCATTGCTACTCGTCCATGTAACCTTCCTGCTACGTCTTCCTAATACCGTAATCTGCTTTGTCTTACCCTGTGCCATTTTAAGTGAACTATAATTCAATCGGGTCCTTGTGGCTGCCTGTGTATCCATTTTCCCATTTGGCATAACAAAAAAGCCCATTAATAAAATAAAACAGGTAATAAAAAGTATATTCTTTTTTTTCATGATTCACTCCCGTCTTCTTTTGCCTAAATTAATTGTTTCTTTATTTCACTAATCCACATATCTGCAAGAGTTTTCATACCTGCTTTATCAGGATGTACACCGTCAACTGTCTCATACTCCCTGCGGCACTCTGCTAAATCTGAGATATGTACTTCTGCTTTTACTGCCGCTTCTCTGATAATATTGGAATACACTCTTTTGGAAATTGTACTGTCAATATTAAAGAATATTTCGCCTTCTGACTGCTTTCCTTCTGGAAGTGTTGCACACCAGATATCTGTATGTGGATATTGTTTTTTCAATCTATGAAGCATAAGCTGATAAGCCTCTGTAAATTCTTCTGGCAAAACACAAAATCCCCAGTCATTGCATCCTGCACTGACAAGAATAATATCAGGGATTCCATTATCTCCAAGTTTTGCTATTCGATTCTCCGACATTGCAGATGTGGATAAGTTTCCTGATACCATACTTCCTGCCAGTGAATGATTCACTCCAAGTTCCCCATCCAACGCATGTATTACCTTCATCCACCATGTATCTTCTACAGATTTTACTCCTGTTTCCCACTGTACATAGGAATCATAAAAAACTGCCTCTACTGGTGTATAGCCTGCAAATGTACTGATAGAATCCCCCAGAATAGATATTTTTCTTTTCTTCATAAATATAACCTTATAATCCCTTCTACCTTCTCAAAACTTTATTAAATTTCAAAAAATTATTTTAATATCATTATATTGTTGGATTAATTATAAATAAGCTCTTAATTCCTGTCAACTTACTCAGTTTTTTCTTTGTTGAAATAATAGGAATGATGAAATTTTTAATTTATGTACTGTGGTTACACAACCTGACTTTCGGCAGAACGATTTCCACAATATTGCTATCATAACATATAAATATGCTGCAAATATGTTTTAAGAATAAATCCCACAGAAATCGCTGTCACAAGCAATATCCTGTGGGATTCTATGATACTGAAATTACATAAACTACAACTTAGCTTAGAGCGTGTTTGAAAAATACTCTGGTAATTCACATATCTTATTATTTAATCATCCTGCTCAACACAAGCCATAGCAAGACCTGTAGCAACCGCATTACGAGGTCCTTCGCAACCACGGATATTACCACGTCCGGCAACAATCTCATAATCAGCTAAAGCATCTGTTACAAAGTTAGGAATTTCAAAATCAAGAGCAGATCCACCAACCATTACAACAAACTGAATATCTCTTGGATTACCTGTAGGACTAACTTTTGATAAGGAACGGATTGCATTCGTTACAAATACTTTTTTCTTTGCTTCCATACGAACCTGTTTTACTTTTTCTAAGGATTCTACACCATCTAACGGTACAAGCTCATCATTCTCTTTTACAAGAACTACTTTAGCAAAAATAGATGGGTCTAATGGTTTATCAAAGAACTGCACAGTTCCATTCTCGTGACGGATATGGAAAAGACTCTCTACCTTCGCAAGTGTATATTTCTTAACATCCTCTGCCAATTCAAAATCATCTAAACCAAGTTCAGACTGAATTAACAGAGAAACCATATTTCCTGCACCTGCCAAATGAATTAACTTTACTTTACCTTCTCTGTTAATAATAGATGCATCCGTAGAACCTGCGCCCATATCAACGATAGCTAATGGAACACTTGTACCAGGAGTAGTTAATGCCCCCTTGATTGCCATGTCAGCCTCAACACCGCCAACGTATACAGGAACTTTTAACTTCTCAGTAAGAACCTGAGCAATCATCTCCATCTGAAGACGGTCAGACTTAACCATAGCAGCAATTCCAACAGCATTCTCCAATGCAAATTCGTCTGCGATACCGCCGACAACCTTCTGTGGATTAAAAGTATCTACTGCCAGTAAATCCTGAATCTTAATATCCTGAGGACTCTTGTTTGTAAGACCTGCCATAACACGACGAACCTTATTCAACATGTTACCTGCATTCGTTCCTGTCTCTCCCTGAATATCATCAATATCCTGGATAGAAGAGATAGCTTCCATAATCTTGTCTGCACCCTCGTCAACATCTACATCTACTTCTTTTTTAAGACCAATAATATTGATTGTTCCCGCTTTGATACTTCTTTCCTTTACGTCACCAGTAGGCGTTTTGATTACTACTCCAGATCGTGCCCCAATCAAAGAACGTGCAATTGGAACTACTCTTTTTGTTTCTTCAGAATTCAAATCAAATACTGTTGCAATTCCGTACGGATTAGAAAGAGTAGATAATACGGTTCCCTGCTGTGCTACCTCGATTGCACAAGTCATTCCTAAAGGAACTTTCTCAATCATGGCGACCTCATCAATAATAGGAATCTTTTTATCCAGACGATTATTCAATAAAACACCATCATCTGCCTGAACAATTGCACCCGCAATATTTATATTATCCCCTGCCTGATTCATCAGTGTTGCTGCATGCGCAAAACCAACTTTATCTGGAACAATTACAATAACATCCTTTGCTTCTTTGATTTTAGAAAGCTCTGTTACAAGTACAGATGTCCCAACACCAATTCCTGTTCCACCTGGTGTATTTGGATTATGACCGATTACTGTTGACTCTGTGATAACGGTCTCAGAAATTGTCTCCATCGCTACATCTCCGATAACCGGAGCAGCCTCGTTAATACGAATCTCTGCTAAATCACTATAGTCCATGCCTACCTTTTCAAGAGCATTCTTCAAAGACATGAAAACTCCGCTGATATTTTGCAAAGTCCCCTTGATTCCGGTTGTAGGTCCAATACCACTTGCCAGGAATTCAATATCCTGACCATCGATTTTTGCAAGAGCGACCTCTGTGGTAGCATTACCTATGTCTACACCCGCTACATACTTCATATCTCCCATCCTTTCTTCCACCCACATTATCTGGATTACCGGACATATTTGTCAGGCGGTTTTATAATTCAGCTATCGTGCACTTGTAAAATTACACAATATTATGTATAAATTATATCACTGCCAAAAATATGGGTCAAACACAACCATTACGAATTTCTTGATATTATTATGTAAAATTTACAACAATTTATGATATTCTGACTTTCTATTGGTAATATTTTGCTTGATTCTTTCTTTTCTTGACATTTGAAGCCTAAGCGATTAAGATTTAATATAGAAATTATCAAATAAAAATACAGGAGGTATCATGAAAAAATTTATTAAGCAGTTTACTATCTTTTCCCTTATATTTATTCTGACTTTCAGTACAGGCTTTGCCTCTCAAAAAGGAATAAATGTACAGGCAGCAACTACACCAACTACTACAACAGATGACAGTAAATTTTACTATAACGGTGTTCTGTTCTCTGGTATTGCAAATAACAAATATTATAAACGTGGCGTTTTCACTAAATATACCGGTTGGAAAAACTGGAACGGGAATCGCTATTATTTAAAAAACGGAAAAGCTGTTACTGGTTGGAAATACTTAAAAGATTACAGCGGCAGCAACACCAAATATAAGTATTATTTCAATAAAAATGGAAAGCTCTCTACTGACCTTTTTAAAACTTTTGGTTCCAGTTATAAGAAGAAAAAAATGAAGTTTCAGTTAAATCTGACAACACACAATATTACATTTCTTCTCTATGACAGTAAAACAAAAAAATACGACATTCCAGCTAAAACTGTTGTCTGCTCTACTGCAAGAGATGGGAAAAGCACTTATGTCGGAAATCACTATCTCTCCAAAGGAACTGCAAGAAGATGGTTTATCTACAAAAAAAGCCACCCATGGCACTATTATCAGTGGGGTGTACTTGTAGGTGGAACAAAGAGCTGGATTCACTCTGAAATGTATCGTGGCACAAGCAATAAAAAGCTGATTGCCAGTACCTACAATGGACTTGGAACGAATCAGACTACCGCATGCATCCGTGTACAGGCAGGTAATGCAAAACTTGTTTATGATATTGCAAAAACAAACCGCTACAGAATCCCTGTTCGCATCTACCGTTCTTCCAACAAAGGACCATTTGGAAAAATCACATTGAAAGATACAACCGGAAAGATTCCTGGCAACCAAAAGTATGATCCAACAGATCCTGCATTCAAAAAATAAAAATAATTTTATTTTTAGATCTAGATACGTGACATCTTGGGCGTGTGAAAAAATGAAAGTTTTTTCATGCGTCCTCTTCTTGCTGGAAGAGGATAAATATTCAAAAAAGCCGAACCTTGTATGATACAAAATGCCTCTTTTCACAGTATTCAACCTGTTAGATTGCAGTTCAAACTTACTGTAAAACACATTTTTTTATAATATAAGGTTCGACTTTTCTGTTCACTCTAAATTTAACACATCAAATTTTAAAGTTTTGCTATTATTTCTCGTTTATATGCCAAAAACTGATCTGTAAGATAGAAATCTTCTACTCTTGGTTTCTTTTCCCTGATGACGATTTCATCACGTATTTCTCCCGGTTTTCCGTTAAGAATATAAATTCTGTCAGAAAGAAGAATTGCCTCATCAATATCATGAGTAATAAAAATTGTAGATAAATCAATATGCTGCATCACTTCAAGATACCACTTGTGAATTGCTGTTTTTGTAATAGTATCAAGTGCACTAAATGGTTCGTCCAGAAGGGCCACCCCATTTGAGGAAAGATAGGTTCGAAGAAGGGCTGCTCTCTGACGCATTCCTCCAGAAAGCTGGGAAGGATACTGGTATTCTGTCCCCTCAAGTCCAAAATCTTTAAAATAAGTCTGTGCTTTTTCTCTGGCTTCCTTTTTGTTCATTCCATGAAGAACGAGCGGTAATGAAGTATTGTCGATTATTTTCTTATGTGGAAAAAGTAAATCTTTCTGAAGCATATAACTAATCTGCCCCGGTTTGGAAGTAATATCTTCTCCGTTCAACAGAACTTTTCCCTCTTCTGGCGTTGTCAGACCGGAAAGGACATGGAAAAGAGTTGTCTTTCCAGAACCACTGACACCAAGAAGAGAAATCAGTTCTCCTTTATGAAGCTCGATATTAATGTCTTTAATTATAGTTCTTCCACTATATTTTTTTGTAATATGTTCAGCTTTTAAAAGAACCATATTGTCCCATTCCTTTCTTTAAAATAGTAATTTGGTGAGGTGAAATAAGACGCTACTGAGGAAGATTTTGTGTTCGGATTGCATAGATGACTTCTTAAATAAGGATTTATTTTCCAATTTTCTTGAGCAATCCGGCAGAAAGTCATCTTCAGTAGCTGTTTCATTCATATATACTGTAGGAATTTTCACCTGAATTTACAAATTACAATCAGAGAGAAGAGGATTTATCAGAAGGCTATGAAAAAAACTATATTTTTCAAAGTCTTTGTCAATACTCACTATTCTTAAGTTTAAAAACAGGGAAAATTTTAAACTGCTATATATTATATAAAAGTATATTTGCTAAAGATTTTGTCTGAAACCATAGGTATTTCCTTTCATTTGCTGGTAATAGAATTTAAACAGCCGCATTAAGGAAAGTTTTGCTAGAGTGCACAAAGACGACGAAAAAGGCACCAAAAAAATTATCTCATTTTGTGACTTTGTGCTGTGGAGTTTTGACCATAGAAACTTCGGACTGCTTTCTCCGAAGTTTCTGCTTTATTGGGCGAAATGGAACGTTTAGCACAACGGAACAAAATGAGATAATTTTTTTGGTGCCTTTGGTACTCTGGCTACTCAATCTTCTCTAGCGGCGTTTGTACCAGCTCCATAAATTACTATTTAGGAAGATACTCGTTTGAGAATCCCTGTCCTGTAAGATCTTTCGTTGTCAGCTTATTGTCTGCAAGCCATTTATAGAAGTTATTCCATCTTGTCTCATCGATTACTCCCCAGTTGTCTGCATCTGCTACATACTGTTTGGAAATCCATTCCTGACTCTTATATACTAAATCTTCAGAACCTTTTAAAGAACCTGTGTCATCCCCTGCGATAAGAAGGTCTGCAGCCTTCTTTGGATTATCAATTGCATACTGATATCCTTTTTGAGTTGCTGCAAGGAAGGCTTTCGCTACATCCGGTGAATTCTTTAAGAAGTCATTGTTTGCAATCATAACTGGGGTATAATAATCAAATACTGGGTCAATATCTTTGAAATTCCAATAGTCACAGTCAACTCCTTCTACTTCTGCATTGATTCCACCCCATCCGTAGAATACCCAGATAGCATCTGTCTGATTAGCTTTTAATGCCGCTGGTTCATCTGTGATATTGTTAGGAATTAATCTCACTTTGCTGAAATCTGCCCCTTCATCCTTCATAACTGTTTTTAAAGTGGCCTGCTCAATTGGTGATTCCCATGTAGAGTAAGTCTTTCCTTCAAGTCCTTTCGGGCTAGTAATTCCGTCACCCTTTCTGGAAATGATTCCTGATGTGTTATGCTGAATTAGACCTGCAACAGCTGTAATTCCAAGTGGATTGTCGGAATCAATTGCGGCTGCCATTGTATCCTGTGCTTCGATAGCAAACTGAGCCTGTCCCGATGCACACATAGTGGCAGCTCCATTTTCTGGTGGCTGTACGATTTCAACATCAAGTCCGGCATCTTCGTAATAACCAAGTGCCTTTGCTGCGTAAATTCCTGTATGGTTTGTATTTGGAGTCCAATCAAGGCAGAATGTTACTTTTGTAAGCTCCTTTTTACCTGCTTCTGTACTTGCACTCTCGCTCTTTGTGCTAGAAGAACCACATGCAGTTACAGATAATAACATTACTGCACTTAAAGTTCCTGCAACAATTTTTTTCCAGTTTAACTTTTTCATAATTTCCTCCTGTAAATTTTCAGATACTATTTCTATAAAATCACATAGATTATTTTGGATAGGATTATTCGTATCCATATAGATTATTTTAGATATTATTATGCATACTTATATAAATTACTTGAATGGCATTATGATACTCACGTAATTTACTTAGGATATCATTATACATACTCATATAGATTACTTTATATGGCATTTTAATATCTAAAAATATCGTTTTATTTTTTTATATTTATTCTAATGCTTCCTTTTTCTCAATTCTTATCCATGGCAGAGAAAGAGTTTTGATGAGATTTACCACTCCCATTAAAAGAAGGCTGATAATCACGATAAAAATAATAACCGCAAACATTTTATCGAAGGCATATGCCTTTGAAACTCTTGTCATGTAAACACCAAGTCCCTCAAATCCTCCAAGCCATTCAGAGATAACTGCTCCTACAACTGCGTAAGAAGCAGAAATCTTTAAGCCAGAAAAAAACTGTGGCAACGCAGTCGGGAACTTCACATGGAAAAATATCTGTACTTTTGTTGCTCCCATTGCCCGCATCAGATCAATGGAATCCTTATCCACGCTCTTGTACCCGTCAAGCAACCCCACTGTAATTGGGAAAAAGGTTGTAATCACAACAAGGGTAATTTTGGGTGCCATATAAAATCCCATCCACAATACAAGTAGTGGTGCAATGGCAATAGTCGGAATCGTCTGCGTGATAATCATAATCGGATACAACGCTTTGTTAAGTATACGAAAATGATCCATTAATGTTGCCATGATAAATGCTAACGCAACACCTATACAGAGTCCGTAAAAGGCCTCCTGCAATGTAACACTTGCATGCCTTAATATCGTTGGTAGATCTGTTACTAACACTTTTACCACTTGCACTGGAGAAGGCAGCATATATGCCGGTACTGCTCCACTCTGACATAAAAACTGCCAGAGTAAAATCAAAAAACATAATGCAACTACTGCAGGAAGCTTACTGGTGATGCTTTGTAACCTTTTTGTCAATCGTCAGTACATCTCCTTCCGCCTTATATGAAATTTTAACATAAGTGTTCATTGCCTTACAGCCTGCCTTTGCAGCTACTAACTGGCAATTCTTTACGATTT
The DNA here is from genome assembly GCF_934307085.1 of uncultured Anaerobutyricum sp. Taxonomy (GTDB): domain Bacteria; phylum Bacillota; class Clostridia; order Lachnospirales; family Lachnospiraceae; genus Anaerobutyricum. Next base: position 181 of record NZ_CAKRCF010000047.1, on the reverse strand, counting down.
CCATTAAAGTATCATAATCACCTTCGATAGAGGTCTCACATGGTCCTACGTAGTAATTTAATCCTGTGGATTTAATATAATCGATTACCTCATCTACGATACGAATTACTTCTTCTTCATCCTGTACAGATGGTAAAACCTGAATTGCTACACTTGCGTTCATTCTTCATTCCTCCATATA
>NZ_CAKRCF010000046.1 GCF_934307085.1 uncultured Anaerobutyricum sp. | reverse complement strand
CCCAATTTGCGGTATATTTTGCCTTCATTCAGTTGACGTAGCCCGCTACGCCGCCCTCATTCAGACAAAATCTCCCACAAATTGTAACGTACATCTTGTAGAAAGCATTTTTCAAACACGCTCTGGCAAACTTCTATTTATCTTCCTTAATTGTGTGGAACTGTTTGTATTCTTCTAATCTCTTTGTAATTCTGTCATGAGGGTTTAAGATCGCACTGATAGAAGCCTCATGGTTGATAGAATCAATTAAGAGAGCGATGTACTTGGCAACATCACAGCTTACATACCATGGACGCTCAAAGAGGTCTGGGCGCTGGTAAGTACAGTTTGTAGTGATTACCTTGTAGATAAGTCCCTCTTCGTAAGCTTTGTCGAAGGATTCCAGTCCGTTAGTGAACATACCGAAAGTAGAGATACAGAATACACGGCGAGCCTTTCTTCTCTTTAACTCTCTGGCAACATCTAACATACTTTCACCGGAGGAAATCATATCATCAATGATCATTACATCTTTACCTTCAACGGAAGCACCTAAGAACTCGTGTGCAACGATAGGGTTACGTCCATCAACGACAACAGAATAATCTCTTCTCTTGTAGAACATTCCGATATCTACACCAAGAACGCTGGAGAAGTACATTGTACGGTTCATAGCACCCTCATCCGGACTGATTACCATCAAATGTTCATTATCAATCTCAAGGTCGCTTGTGGAGCGGAGTAAAGCCTTGATAAACTGATAAGTAGGCATGATATTGTCAAAACCTTTCAGTGGGATCGCATTCTGTACACGAGGATCATGTGCATCAAAAGTAAGAACATTATCAACACCGATTGCGGTAAGTTCCTGTAATGCGTAAGCACAGTCTAAAGATTCTCTGGAGCTTCTCTTATGCTGACGGCTCTCATAAAGGAACGGCATAATAACGGTAATGCTCTTTGGCTTACCGGAAGCAGCACCGATGATACGCTTAACATCTGCGTAAATATCATCAGGGGACATGTGGTTTTCATGACCACATACTTTATATTTTAAACTATAGTTAAGAACATCTGCGAGGATGTAAAGATCTACACCACGAACAGAATCGGAGATCAGTGCCTTTGCCTCACCGGTTCCGAAACGGGAACAGGTTGCATCGATAATATAAGTATCCTGCTCGTAATCTTTAAATACAACATTCTCTTTGTGTTCATGCTCACGCTCTTTACGCCAGTTTACAATATACTGGTCGATTCTCTTTCCAAGCTCTGCACAGCTAGGGTGAACGATAATTCCAAGCTTACCTACAGGAACGGTTGCAAATTTGCTATCATCTGGTCTCATGTGTGTTTAACTCCTTTATTATATGATTATTGTTATGTGAGATAACTTATCTTATAGAATATCTGCAATTATTCAAGACATTTTAATAAATTTAAAATAAATTTCAATTAGAATAATCACAAATTATGACTATTCAGAACAAAAAATCAAAGAAATGAGCCTGTCTCTGAATAGTTATCAAGTCCTTTATAACATTCCTTCACCTATTCGTCAAGGGAGGAGAACGCCTTTTTTATGCGAATGTCTTCTCCATAAATATGCAAAAGAGTGTAGGACTGTATAATTCTTGAAAAAACTCTTTCTGTGTAAGAGCGGTTAATCTGCTCCAAAGAAAGGTTTGTACTTATAATAGTAGACTTCTTATTGAGAATTCTCTCATTAATACATAAGAAAAGTTGAGAATTAATGAAAGAATTATTCAGTTCTGTGCCTAAATCATCAATGATGAGTAGGTCACAATGTAGGAAAGCAGGCAATGTCTGTGCATTATCTGCACCCCGGCGAAATGTATAGTCAGCAAGTTGGTCAAAAAACTGATAGGCAGTCAGGTAGATAACACCTTTTCCACGATTCAGAAGCTCTCCCGCGATACAGTTTGAAAGAAATGTCTTGCCAACACCGGCATTGCCGTAGATTAAAAGATTTTGTCCCGGTTTTGAGTCAAAGCTTTCAATAAAGGAACGGCTTGCTGATAAGATATTCTCTATGTTTTCGCGAGGAGAAAGCTTCTCTTTGCCGCTTCGTTGTGAAGAATAATAATCTCTGCGAAAAGAAGAAAAAGTTTCTATACTAGCCGCATCCTCAATATTAGACTGGCTGTAAAGAATCTGGCGAATTTTCCGCTGAAAACAGCGGCACTTTTTGTCTCCAACATATCCAGTATCTTTACATTCCGGACAATCGTAAATCGGATCAAGATAATCTGCCGGGAAATCATGAATGGCTAATAGATTTACCTTCTCCATGGAAAGGTCATAGATTGTCGCCTGTAAAGACTTCTTAGCATCTGCATTAGAAATCCTTTTGAGAAGCATTTCCTTTGCCATAGAGACAGAGACACGGGCAATTTGTTCATCAATCTGACGGATTTCCGGAATCAGAGCATAAACACGCTCCTTACGTTCCTGTTCCACCATATAATTGCGGCGGCGGGTCGCATCATATTCATTCATAATATCCTGATATTGTCTTGTGGAAATGCCCATATATTACCTCCTGGTCTTATCAAGAAGACGAGATTCCAAGTCATTAAAATCATACGTTCTCTGCTCAAAATTGTGGAACTGATTTGTAGAAGTGCTCTTTCGAGCGGCTGCTCCGGTAATTCCTTTGCGAGTCTGTCCCTGTGCGTATCCGGCAACAGAACCTGAATCAGACGAAGCAGAACCTGAAGTAGCAGATGTAGTAGCACGATGTCTGTCATCTAAATGCTTAATATCTGAAGTGTTTCGAACGCCGAGCCGCTTCCAGTCCTCAAGAATCTTGTTCGCATACGGAAAACTTGCCTGATGTGTTGCCAGAAGAGTCCGACTGCAAGCCTCGATAATAATATCGGTACCAAGACCCAGGGAATTCCATTTCTTTATGTAGTCAAGCTCTGCAGAACCAGGATCACGATTTGAAATGCCAAATGCCTTCATAATAGGAAATACATTCTGTGAATACAGTGTACTTTGCTCTTTCGCTTCTTTGACGGTTGTGATACCCTGCTGATACCAGTTGATCGCAACGCTCTCAATATAGCGAACGCTCTTTTTTCCGCGAGTTACGCAGTATTCAATCAAATATTCAAGTAAGTCTGATGAAAAATGAAGCTGGTCATTAATGTAACAAAAACTGTTTAACTCCGTTGTGGAAAACGGTCTTCCGATATAGGTCTCCGCCATATAAATCGTCCGCTCTAAGTCAGTATTTGTCATAGAAGCCTGCACTTCTGTAGGACTTAATGTATTCTTTTCCGGTACGGGAGTAATTGTTGGTGAAGGAGAAGAAATCTGTCCAGCGGAAGTTTTACCAACTCCGGCTGCCATAGTATTTCCGGCAGTGCCAGAGCTTCCAGTGGTCATAGCATTTCCAGTAGCCCCACTGATGCCAACTGCCATATTATTACCAGAAGTCCTGGTAGTCTGAGTAGTTCCTGTATCCCCAGAAACTGCATTTGCCGCAGGCGTTGTTTCTGTTGTTGTAACAGCAGCTTCAGAAGTAGCAACTTTTGTCTGTAAAATACCAGCTTTCTCCCAATAAGAAAGCGCACGCAAAACATCTTTTCTGGTCAATTCAAGATGGTCAGCAATACGGTCTACATCAACTGGCAGTCCCATACCCTGCAGACGAAGAATCAGAAGATAAATCTTAACATATTCCCCATCCGCCTTTATCATATACTCGTCAATAAATTTGTTTGGCAGAACAGTAACTTCATTTTGCACATTGTAAAGTAAAGTAATCTTATCGTTCATTATACCCCTTATTTCTATCATCTGTAGTCTGTTGGTTATCAGCTTGTGTTTTGGGAAGCGTATTTAAAAAGAAATCTATTATCTGTACGCTCCAATAAATTTATAAATTCTGTAAAAATAAATGGTTATCCAAAAAGCCAGACACCACAAAATAGCATCGGTATATTTCTGAATAATTCGTAATATAGAATAGCACACCCTCAAAAAAAAATACAGTTTTGAATCTGGGGAGAATGTGGATAAAATTGGGGATAACCCCTGTATAAAATCTTGATAGGCACTGTGGATATTTTTGTGGATAATGTGGATAACTTTGTGGATAGGTGCGTTAAAGTCGATATTTTGGGGAGAAAACTGGTTAAAACGGGTGATGAGTTCCAAGATATAGGTGTGAACAAATAAAAATACAATGTGGACAAAATGTAAATAACATGGGGAAAAATTCGAAATACCCCCTAAAAATTTTTTAAAATTGTGGACAATGTGGATAACTTCTGTTACTATCCCCGAATCTCTTTCCGCTAATTTATAGAACTTAAAGTAAACAGCCGCTGTAAAAGTTTTGGGAAAAGATTGCACAAAACTTTTACAGCGGCGTCAGTTTTTCCTTTGCCTGCGGCAAATCAGGACTTATTTCTCAGCTAGAAGTTCTTCTCCGATTTCCACGACATTACCTGCTCCCATCGTAATCAGCAGATCATGTCCTTTCACATGACTCTTCACAAAGTTCTTAATCTCCTCAAAACTTGGGAAGTAATGCACATCCTGTCCATCTTCCTGTAAAAGCTTCATTACGTCTTTGGAAGAAACTTCTCCGGTATCTACTTCACGTGCAGCATAAATATCAGCCAGAACAACATGGTCTGCCTGCTCTAATGCCTTTGCAAACTCAGGGAGAAATGCTTTTGTACGTGTATATGTATGAGGCTGGAAGATAACCCAGAGTTCATCGTGTGGATAATCCTTTGCAGCAGATAGAGTAGCACGGATTTCTGTTGGGTGATGAGCGTAGTCATCGATTACAGTTACGTCACCAAGAGAACCTTTGTATTCAAAACGGCGGTGTGTTCCACCGAAAGATAAAAGTCCCTTGCGGATTGCATCTAAAGGAAGTCCGATTGCTTCTGTACATGCGATAGCAGCCAGAGAGTTCATAACATTGTGGCGTCCCTTTACATTTAACGCGATGCGACCCTTAGATTCACCATGTGCAACAAGGTTATAAGAAGCATTTCCTTCTTTATCAAATGTAATATCTGTTGCAGTGTAATCATTTTCCGGATTCAGACCAAAAGTAACATGCTTCTGAGCAAGATCATTTAAGATAAAGTCTGTGTGGTCCATGTCACCATTAATGATGATAAGACCATCATCAGCAGTCTGAGAGGCAAACTTGTGGAAAGAATTTTTAATATCTTCAATGTCTTTAAAGAAATCCATATGATCTTCTTCTACATTTAAAATAATAGAATACAATGGATAGAACTCTAAAAAGCTGTTTGTATATTCACATGCTTCTGTAAGGAAAAGGTCAGAATGTCCAACACGGATATTTCCACCAATACGGTCTAACATACCCCCAACACTGACAGTAGGATCCGTATCTGCCTGAAGAAGAATGTGAGTCAGCATAGAAGTTGTTGTTGTCTTTCCATGAGTTCCTGCAACAGCGATAGACTTTGCAAAATTCGCCATAATCTGTCCAAGAAGAGCCGCACGAGTCATCATAGGAATCCCTTTAGTCTTTGCAGCAGCAAACTCTGCATTAGATTCATGAATTGCAGCAGTATAAACAACAAGGTCGATATCATCAGTAATATTCTCTGCTTTCTGTCCAATCACAACCTTTGCACCTGTCTCTTCAAGATGCTTTGTCATATCAGATGCCTGCATATCAGAACCAGTAACTGTAAAATGTCTGTTTAATAAAATCTCAGCAAGACCACTCATGCTGATACCGCCGATACCGATAAAATGAACGTGAATCGGCTTTTGAAAATCAATCGTATACATATTTCCCTCCATTGCCATAAAAAATGACGAAAAAATTCAATATAAGTGCAATTATTCAGAGTCACACATAAAGCAATATTATAACGAAATAGTTCTAAATAATTACAATTTAGTTATTTAAAAGTCGTTTATAGTATATCGCACCACCAAACGAGATTCAAGAAAGAATTCTACCACAAATCTCTCCCAAAATTCCCTATCCATAGGGCACTTTCCATCATAAACCCCTACCCTTTTCGTAGGTTTTTATCATGAAATGTAAACTATGCCCAGAAAAACGATACAAATTAGATAAAAAAAGATAAAATATATTTTGTTTTTTTGTGCTAAAATGCTTTTCATTTGGGAATTTCAGTGCTATAATAAGTATTATGTGACAAAGGGGTGATTATTATGATAAAAAAAGAAATGATAGCAATGCTCTTAGCTGGTGGACAAGGAAGCCGTCTTGGCGTACTAACCTCAAAATTAGCAAAACCAGCAGTAGCATTCGGCGGAAAGTACAAAATCATTGATTTTCCGTTAAGTAACTGTATTAACTCTGGAATTGACACAGTAGGTGTCCTTACACAGTATCAGCCATTGAGACTGAACCAGCATATCGGTATCGGTATTCCTTGGGATTTGGATCGTAATATAGGTGGTGTTTCCATTTTACCTCCATACGAGAAGAGCCAGAATACTGACTGGTACACAGGAACAGCGAACGCAATTTATCAGAACATGGAATTCATGGAGTATTATCATCCAGATTATGTAATTATTCTTGGCGGTGACCACATCTATAAGATGGATTACGAATTAATGCTTGAGTTCCATAAGAAGAACAATGCACAGATTACATTGGCTACATATGAAGTGCCATGGGAAGATGCCAGCCGTTTTGGTTTGGTAATCACAGATGAGAATAATCAGATTCTTGAATTCGAAGAGAAACCAGCCAACCCAAGAAGTAATAAAGCGTCCATGGGTATTTACATCTTTAACTGGGAAGTATTAAAGGAAGCTCTGGAAACTTTATCTGAACAGCCTGGCTGTGACTTCGGTATGCATGTAATTCCTTACTGCCACCAGCGTGGTGATAAGATTATGGCTTACAACTATCAGGGTTACTGGAAGGATGTAGGAACACTTTCCGCATATTGGGAAGCGAATATGGAATTGATTGATATTATACCAGAATTTAATCTTTACGAGGAATTCTGGAGAATATATACAAAGACAGACGTTATTCCACCACAGTATTTCTCAGCAGACTCTAAGGTAAATGCTTGTATCGTCGGAGACGGAACAGAAGTTTATGGTGAGATTTCCAACTCTGTAATCGGAGCTGGTGTTGTTATTGAGGAAGGTGCTGTAGTTACTAACTCTATTATTATGAATAATACCGTAATCAAAAAGGGTGCTAAGGTAGAGAAATCTATCATTGCAGAGAGCGTAGAAGTCGGAGAGAACGCAGAGCTTGGTGTATTTGAAGAAGCAGAGAACAAGTATAAACCTAAAGTTTATAGTGGCGGATTAGTTACTATAGGTGAAGGTTCTGTTATCCCGGCCAACGTTAAGATCGGTAAGAATGTCGCAATCGTAGGAAAGACAACAGCAGAAGATTATCCAGACGGAATTCTGGCAAGCGGCGAATCCATTATCAGATAGTAGAGGGCAGGTGACATAAATGAAGTCTATAGGTATTATTTTAGCAGGTGGTAATAATAACAGAATTGGAAGATTATCCGATAAACGTGCGATTGCAGCCCTGCCAGTAGCAGGAAGCTATCGTGCAATCGATTTTACATTAAGTAATATGAGTAATTCCCGCGTATCTAAAGTAGCGGTATTACCTCAGTTTAATGCTCGTTCCTTAAACGAACATTTAAGCTCAAGTAAATGGTGGGATTTCGGAAGAAAGCAGGGAGGACTTTATGTCTTCACTCCTACTGTTACAAAGAACAATAATTCATGGTATCAGGGAACAGCAGATGCTCTTTACCAGAACATCGATTTTCTTAAGAGGAGCCATGAACCTTATGTAATCATCGCAACAGGCGATGGTGTATATAAGATGGACTACAGCAAAGTTCTTGAAGCACATATCGCTAAAAATGCAGATATCACTGTAGTTTACACAACATTAAAAGACACAGATGACGATTTAACACGTTTTGGTGTTCTTAAGTTAGATGAGAACGAAAGAATCGTAGAATTTGAAGAGAAGCCACTTGTTGCTTCCTCCAACAACGTATCTATCGGTGTTTACGTAATCAGAAGACGTCATTTGATTGAGATTCTTGAGCGCTGCGCAAGAGAAGACAGACACGACTTTGTACAGGATGTACTTGTTCGTTACAGAAATGTTCGTAAGATTTATGGTTACAAACTTGATACATACTGGAGAAACATTGCAACAGTAGATTCCTATTTCAAGACAAATATGGACTTCTTGAAGAAAGACGTAAGAGATTACTTCTTCAAACAGTACCCAGACGTATACTCTAAAGTAGATGACCTTCCACCAGCAAAATACAATGCAGGTGCAGAAGTAAAGAACAGTATTATTTCTTCCGGATGTATCGTTAATGGTAAGGTTGAGAATTCCATCATCTTCAAAGATGTATATATTGGAAACAACTGTACTATCAAGAACTCCATCGTTTTAAATGATGTATATATCGGAGATGACTCCTATATTGAGAACTGTATCGTAGAGAGTAGAGATACTCTCCGTCCAGGAACGAACTACGTCGGAACCGATGATGAGGTTAAGATCGTAATCGAGAAGAATGTACGGTACATTCTGTAATTAGTAACAACATTATTGGGAGGACAGGTCATGCAGATTACCGATATAAGAATCAGAAAGATAGCAAAAGAAGGAAAGATGAAAGCGGTTGTATCCGTAACGTTTGATAATGCATTTGTTGTGCACGATATCAAAGTAATCGACGGAGAAAAAGGTTTATTTATCGCAATGCCAAGCCGTAAAGCATCTGATGGTGAGTATCGAGACATCGCACATCCGATTAACTCTGATACCCGTGACATCATCCAGAAAAGTATTCTTCAGGAATACGAAGCAATCATGGCCTCAGGAGAAGAGGAAACTATTGGAGAAGCAGAGGCAGCAGTGCTATAAGAGTTTTATAATAACTGTGGTAAATTTGTGTATCCGATGAGATAGATGCAGCAAAACTTAGAAAGTAAAGGCTTTATATATGTACGTTTCATGCATATGTAGAGCCTTTTTTCTATGTGAAATTTATGTTATACTAAAAAACATGCATTGCTCTGAGGGCTTAACAGATAGGGGTTCTAAGGTGTAACCTTATCATGTATCGTAGAGTCACACAGAGAAAAGCGACTTTATTGTTGTGAAGCATTGTTGTATAGCCACATATAAATCTAATATATGATTTATGATGGAATGTATAGCGGAGGTCAGAAATGAATACCAACAAAATATTTGCAGGGTGCTTTAACTTTTTTCGCAAATGGAAAGTGAAAAAAAATCAGATTACCCTGATAGAGAAATTGAATACCGGAGGCACAGGAAGCCTCTTTGAGATAAAAAATGAATGTGAAAAAAGGGGATTGCCATTTCATTTTAATATTATCACACATGCCGATTATGAAGTAAGTCCACGTAATCTTGGCGGCTTGATAAAGCTTTTTACTGTAAAGGCTTTTAAAATGGCAACATCATCCCACATTTTTTTGAATGATAACTTTCTGCCGCTTGGCTATATGAAGTTGTCCGATGAGACAAAAATAGTACAGCTCTGGCATGGAATGGGTTCTTTTAAGAAGTTTGGCGGTTCGTCAGAGACAGACCCGGCAGTTTTAAAGGAACTAAAAGCGGCAACGAAAAATACAAATCACATACTGGCAAGTTCAGAGCATATCAGGGATAACTATGCAGAGGCATTTATGGCACCGAAGGAAAAAGTAATCTGCATCGGCTGTCCGCAGGTGGACTATTTTTTCAGGGAGCATGATATTGATGCGTGGAAAGGGGAACTTTACGAAAAATATCCGGAAATGAAAGGGAAGAAGCTCGTTCTTTATGCACCGACATTTCGAGGAGATGAAGAAAGAGATAAAAAGCTTTTGGAGTCCTTTGATTTTGAGACATTTCAGAAAGAACTTGGGGAAGAATATTTCTTAATGGTACGTCTTCATCCACAGATTCAGTCCGCAACAGTGCCGGACACTGTAGCAAATATGACAGACTATCCAAATGTCCGCAAACTTCTCTGTATGACAGATATTTTAATTGCGGATTATTCCTCCATTGCTGTAGAATACTCCCTCTTAAACCGTCCAATTATTCTTTATGCATTTGACAAAGAGTGGTATTTGAGCGAGGACAGAGGCTTTTATTTTGACTATGAAAAGACGGCACCCGGTCCGATTGTGGAAAATATGCAGGATTTAATTGACTGCATTAAGAATAAACAGTGGGATATTGCGAAAGTAGAAAAATTTGCCCATCTTCATAATGATTATTTTGATGACAAATCCGCTAAAAGAGTGGTAGACTACTATTTTGGCAATGGCAAAAAGTTACCGAACTCTGCATCTGAGCCGGAACCATTTTATGAAGAATGGAATCAATACCGCCCAAAACATCGCAGAAAGAAAAATCCCGACAGCATAAGCCAGAACATTTTTGATAATGCATCTGGCAAAAGCCAAAACGGAAAACTTCCTGAAAGATGGGCAACCCAGGATGCCGAAGCGGCCGTAAACTCCTGGGAGTACGAACGTAAAAAACAAAGGAAAAAGCAACGGCAAAAGGCGAGTATGCAGGAGAAGTTAAAACAGCAGATAGTAAACACAGAAGAAATAAAATCAGGAAAGGAACATACAATGAAAGTAATCGTAGGATTAGGCAATCCAACAGACCAGTATAAAGGAACAAGACACAATGTAGGTTTTATGGCAATCGACCGCATCGCAGAAGCAAACCACATCAATATTAATCAGCATAAATTCAAGGCAATGGTAGGAAGTGGATTCATCGGCGGCAGCAAAGTTCTTCTTGTAAAGCCATTAACTTACATGAATTTAAGCGGTGAAAGCCTTCGTCCAATCATGGACTTCTACAAAGTGGATTTAAGTGACATCCTTGTAATCTATGATGACATCAGCTTAGAACCAGGAATGCTTCGTCTTCGTATAAAGGGAAGTGCTGGCGGACATAATGGAATGAAGAGTATTATCAAGCATTTAGGCGGAGACACCTTTCCACGAATCCGTGTCGGTATCGGCGGGGAAAAACATCCGGGACAGGATCTCGCAGATTATGTTCTTGGACATTTCAAAGATGATGAAAAGGAACTGCTCTCCGATGCATTAGACAAGGCTGAAAAAGCAGCAGAACTCTTCGTCCAAGACGAGTTTGCAGAAGCAATGAACAAATACAGCGTAGGAAAGAAAAAGAGAAAAACTTTGGAGTAAAATATAACGAAAAGAGTGGGATAACCCAGAAAGAAAGGAGGTATCATGAAAACTTTATCGAACCCTCTTTTACAATTTAATAGTTATACTGATATAAAAGAAGCAATGAGAAAAAAAGCTTATCCCATTGTACTGAATGGATGTGTCGATTCGCAGAAGGCGCATTTCATTCCAAATCTGGGAGAGAATTTTCCTTGTCGGTTTGTGGTGACGTATAAAGAAGAGAAGGCGAAGGAATTGTATGAAGATTTGAGCTTTTTTGATCCGAATACGGTTCTGTATCCTTCGAGAGATGTGCTGTTTTACAGTGCAGATGTGCACAGTAATCACATCGAGCGGCAGCGGATGGATATTTTAAAGAAGATTATCGAGGGGAAATCGCTTACGATTGTTGCCTGCCTTGATGTGCTTATGGAGAAAATGATTCCATTTGAGGAGTTTAAGGAGCATTGTCTGACGATTGATTTTGAATCGATTATTGATACAGATGCATTAAGACTCAAGCTTTCAGAACTTGGATATGAGAATAGTGGTCTGGTGGAGGTACCGGGACAGTTTGGTATCCGAGGTGGAATTATTGATGTTTTCCCATTGACGGAGGAACTCCCGGTTCGAATCGAGCTGTGGGGGGATGAAGTGGATTCTATTCGTTCCTTTGATACGGAAACACAGCGAAGTGTGGAAAAACTGGACGAAGTTCAGATATATCCTGCGACAGAAATGATTCTTTCAAGAAATAAGATTGGTGATGCAGTTCGCCAGATGAAGGAAGAGTATAAGAAGCAGGAAGAGGTATTTAAGAAGAGAAAGCGTCTTGCAGAAAAAGAACGTCTTCGGAAAATGACGGTGCGGACGGAAGAGGAACTTCTTTCTTTTGGAACGGCTGAAGGCAGTGAAGCATTATTGTCTTATTTTTATGAGAAAACGGTGTCATTTCTTGAATATTTACCGGAAAATACCCTCTTTTTTATTGACGAACCGCATCGTGTTCTGGAAAAGGGAAAGACGTATGAAGAAGAATTTTTCCTCTGTATGCAGAGTCGTTTGGAAGGGGGATATGTTCTGCCGGGACAGGCGGATTTATTGTTCGGATATGAGGAGATTTTAGCCAAAGTGATGGCAGAGCCGCTTATTTTGCTCAGTTCCGTTATTCAGGATTACGCTTTTTACAAGCCCAAAACTACTTGCGATATCGAGGCGAAGTCCATTTTCTCGTATAATAACAGTTTTGATCAGCTTATCAAGGATTTAGAACATTGGAAAAAGCAAGATTATCGTATTCTTTTGCTTTCTTCCTCAACAACGAGGGCGAAACGTCTGGCAGAAAATATCAAAGATTATGGTATGCTGGCATATTTTGCACCTGATTTTGAGCGGACAATTGCACCGGGCGAGATTATGGTTGCAAGCGGCAGACTGGGAAAGGGATTTGAGTATCCGACAATTAAATTTGTCGTTTTGTCAGAAAAAGATATTTTCAAGGAACGAAAGGCGAAAAAGCCAAAGAAAAAGAGCCAGTACAGCGGTCAGAAAATAAATTCTCTCTCGGAAATTTCAGTCGGAGATTATGTTGTTCATGAAAAATACGGACTCGGTATTTACCGTGGAATGGAAAAAATAGAGTCCGATGGAATTACGAAAGATTACATTAATATTGAATACAAAGATGCCAGCAATCTTTTTGTTCCAGCATCCCAGCTAGAACTGATTCAGAAATATTCAAATTTAAGTGCAAGGAAACCTAAATTGAATAAGCTTGGCGGCACAGAATGGGAAAAGACCAAAAGTCGGGTACGTTCTCAGGTGCAGATTGCAGCACAGGATCTGGTGAAGCTTTATGCGGAACGGCAGGCAAAAGAAGGCTACGCTTACGGAAAAGATACTGTCTGGCAGAAGGAATTTGAAGAATTATTCCCATATGAAGAAACAGAAGACCAGTTAAGTGCAATCGAAGATACGAAGCGTGATATGGAAAGTCACCGCATCATGGACCGCCTTATCTGTGGTGATGTCGGATACGGTAAGACAGAAGTGGCGATTCGTGCAGCATTTAAAGCAGTTATGGACAGCAAGCAGGTTGTCTATCTCGTACCGACAACCATTCTGGCACAACAGCATTACAATTCATTTAAAGAAAGAATGGAGCATTATCCAGTCGAGATTGCCATGCTTTCTCGTTTCTGCACGTCAAAAGAGCAAAAACGTATTTTTGACGGGCTGAAAAATGGAACGATTGATATTGTTATCGGTACACATAAAGTTCTTTCAAAAAGTATCAAATACAAGAATCTTGGGTTGCTTATCATCGATGAGGAACAGCGTTTTGGTGTAAAACAGAAAGAAAAAATCAAGCAGCTAAAGAAAGATGTTGATGTTTTGGCATTATCTGCGACCCCGATTCCAAGAACCCTGCACATGAGCCTTGCCGGAATTCGAGACATGAGCGTTCTCGAAATCCCACCAGTAGACCGCAGGGCAATCCAAACCTACGTTATGGAATATAATGAGGAACTTGTCCGCGAAGCAATCGAGAGGGAACTTGGAAGAGGTGGTCAGGTATACTATGTATACAATCGAGTCAATAATATCGACGAAGTGGCGGCAGGACTGAAAAGACTTCTACCAAATGCTATAGTAGAGTACGCACACGGGCAAATGGGCGAGCGTCAGCTTGAAACAATTATGTCCGGCTTTATCAACAAAGAAATCGACGTATTAGTATCTACAACTATCATCGAAACCGGACTCGATATCCCAAATGTCAATACGATGATTATTCAGGATGCACAATTATTCGGTCTTTCCCAGCTCTATCAGCTAAGAGGACGTGTCGGACGCTCCAACCGTACCGCATACGCATTCCTGATGTATAGAAGGAATTCTATCTTAAAAGAAGAAGCCGAAAAACGATTAAAAGCTATTCGAGAATTCACCGATTTAGGAAGCGGTTTCAAAATTGCCATGCGTGACCTTGAAATCCGTGGAGCCGGAAACCTTCTCGGCGCAGAACAATCCGGCCATATGGAATCCGTTGGATACGACCTTTACTGTAAAATGCTCAACGAAGCCGTATTAACAATGAAAGGTGAGCAGCAGGAAATAGATACATTTACTACATCCATTGATTTGTCCATTGATGCCTACATTCCGGAAACTTACATTAAGAACGAATCTGAAAAACTCTCCTGGTACAAACGAATCGCAACGATTGAAACACAGGAAGAATATGAGGATATGATAGAGGAAATGACCGACCGTTACGGCGATACCCCAGCCCCACTCATCCGCCTTATGGACGTTGCACTCCTAAGAGAAGAAGCTCACCAGGCATGGCTCATCTCCATTGAGCAGAAAGGAAGCAAAATCCTGTTTACCATGAACCCGCGGGCGAAAGTTCGCGTCGAAGAAATTGATGGCTTCCTTAAACAGTATCGCAATAAGATGAAAATAAAACCAGAAGCGAATCCAGTATTTGTATTTGAATCCACTGGGACTCCGAAAAAGGATTTGCTTGCGAAAGTCCGAGAAATCATCGGCAACATCCAAAAACTACAGGATAATTCTGATTTGCAAGGCTGAATAGACTTGTTGAATTACATTATTTGTACTATAATAGAAAAACGCAGTGTAAAATTATAGGAGGTTTAAATGAAAGCGAAATTAACAAAAATTCTTTCCCTCATTCTTGTAGTAATCATGGCAATGGGTCTCATGACCGGCTGTTCTACATCAAGCAGTGGAAAAGGAACAAAAACACAGGATGGAAATAAAGTTTTATTCAGCTATGATGGAACAGATGTCACATTAAAAGAAGCATGGTTATATGCAAAGATGTTAGCTGCACAGTACGAGCAGACTTACAGCAGCTACTACGGAAGTGACTTCTGGAGTATGTCCATGGGGAAAGATGATAATGGAAAAGACCAGACATTTGAAGAGTATGTGAAGAAGCAGGTCATCTCCCAGCTCAAAGAGAACATCATTCTTAACAAAAAAGCAGACGAGTATAATTGTAAGTTAACACATTCAGAAAAACAGCAGTGCAGTGATTCTGCCCTTTCCTATTATCAGGATAAGACTGGTAAAAAGGTTATGAAAGAATGCGGAGCTACCCGTGAAGATGTAGAGAAGATTTATGAAGACAGTACATTAGCATCTAAAGTTCAGAAAAAAGTAGCGAGCAAAGAAAAAGTTACTGTAACAGATGACGAAGCAAGAAAAACTACAGTTTACAGAGTAGTATTTGCTACAACTAAGACAGATAAAAGCGGTAAGACAGTACAGATGAGTGCTGCAGAGAAAAAGACCGTAAAAGCAAAAGCAGAGAAAGCTCTTAAAGAAATTCAGAGCGGTAAAAAAACAATCAATAAGGTTGCAAAAGCACAGAATTATTCCAATACAGATGAATCTTACTCAGCAGGTGAATCTGAAGAGGGCAAAGCTTTTGAAAAAGTAATCAAAGGCATGAAAGATGGAGAAATCACAGACAAAGTTTTAGAATGTGATAATGGATATGTTATCGCTAAGCTTGTAGCATACACAGACAAAAAAGAAACTGCAAGCAATAAAAAGACTTTAAAAACACAAAAACAGTCAGAAGCTTTCCAGAAGAAATATGACAACTGGACTAAGAAACTTGAGAAGAAATGGGACTACGATAAAGATGTAGACCAGAAACTCTGGGCACAGGTATCCTTAAAGAGTGCGGATTCCACAGCTACAGAGACATCAACAGAGACAACAGCAGCTTCCAGTGAAGCTTCTACAACAGAAGCCTCTTCAGAAGCAACAACAGCAGCTAAATCTAAATAGGAATTTGCCGCAGGCAAGGGAGACGCTCCCAAAGAGAGAAGCCATCCTATATTTGTGACTCTATCATTGTGGGTTGAATGTTCGCTTAAGCGCTCGTATTCAATCCTCCTTCTGACCACAAATATAGGATGGCTTCTCTCTTGCGGAGCGTCTCCCTTTGCCTGCGGCAAAAATTTTAATATAAAAATTTTTTGACATATTATATAAATAATGATAATATAATCATAGAAAAAGGCACTACCGATAGACGGTTAGTCCACATACCTATTGATTAAAAATAACCGTTCAGTTTGCGAGGCTGGGGCGGTTATTTTTGTGTTTTATTATTATCCTTACCGAATGTGTATCCGATACTGAAGCAGGTTAAGCCGAAGCTCACTACTGCGATAAAATCTAAAATACTCATTGGCTTAGCCCTCCTTTCCACGGGATTCCCTTTCGAGTTTCTATGTAATCAGAGGGTCACAGGTCTCCGTTTCACTTCGGTCGTTGCAAAACGAGTGCCACTGGCACTCTGCAACCCTCTGCTGAAGGACTAACCGCCTACCGTTATGGTAGCACCCATAAAAATTTTATCATTTAATAAATATAATTGCAATAATTAGGTGAGTATCTCTCTCGTTTCTTTCCCCAAATTCTTTCAACTAAATTTGTTGGGAAAGTGAATGGACAGACGAAGTCCGAGAATCAAATCATCTATAGTTGTGATTTTCGTCGCTACGAGGAATTGTCTTCTAAGAAAAGGCCGGTATGAAAAGTCATTGATTTTGACTCAGTTGTACAAAACACAAAGTCGTCAAAATCAATGACTTTTCATACCGACCTTTTCTAACATTTTATTATAGTCTCGTAGCTCCCAGACCACAAATATAGGGGTTAGACTCTCTTCGGGGCGTCTCTTTGTCTGCGGCAAATTCCTATTTTTTATTCACCGCCTCATGTTCCCTGGCTAATTCATCATGCAAAGTCACCGAATCCCACTTCACATTATGCTCTGTCAGCATCGCCTTCAGATTAATTTTTGGAATTTTCTGCTTACGCATTGCATTTAAAAACTGGTCAAGCTTCTGTCCGGTAAATCCGGCAAACACCAGCATCGGGTCATTAAAAGAAGGCTTTTCTTCTGAGTTCTCAGAGCGAAGATATGGTTCCATATCTTCTTTTTTTCCAAAAGCCAGCGTTCCAATAGGTACATCATACTGATTCTTTTCCACAACTCGAATATGAATACCACCTTGTATACATAAAAACTTAATCTTATTTCGGATAGCGGCAGAATCTAAATTATAAAGTAAAATGGTCTCTTTCATATATAAATCCTTTCGTTTCTCATAGACAAAATCATATCTGCTTTTTCAAGTAACAGGTAGTAGATTTCTGTGTCTTTTATATTACCATTCTGTTGAAACCATGCAGAATTCATCCCATGAAAAAGAATAATGAAATATTCTTATGTTTATTATATGTGAATAAATCTAAAAAATCAAACCAGAAATTTTGATTTTTTGCAACATTTCTATCTCCTATATCTTTTATCTCCTTGCTGTAAGAGGATAAAAGATATCCCCCACAAAAATTCTTCCCAGGCGTCTGTTCTTAATGAATTAAATAGTAATTAAAAAAACTCTGGTATTTTCTCCAAAATGAGATACAATAGGGGGAGGAAAATACTTAGCGTACCGATTGTCGGCACACTAGCATAAACGCATACATGCAGGGAGGACATTATGGAAGAAAAAAATTACAAGATTTATGACAGCTTATATAACGTAATTGGTGTTGCGCCATACGAAGAAGTACATACACAGGGGCTTTTACATCAGGTAGTACATTTCTGGTTAGCAGAGAAAAAGGATGACCAGCTTTGGTTCTATTTACAAAAAAGATCAGACGATGATATCGTTTATAATGGAGCGTATGATATTCTCACATCTGGACATATTGATCCAGAGGAGACACATGAAGAAGCTATGGTTCATCAGATCAAAGAACAGTTAGGACTTTCTCTGGCAAAGGAACAGCTTACATACATCGGACATATCCAGCAGCAGATTAAGAAAGATAAATACTTTGATAACGCATTTGTACAGAGTTATCTTTATGTCACAGACCACGCAGAGAAAGACTTCGCTGGAGCAGGTAATGTTGTAAAAGTAAAATTCGAAGAACTTGCTGCCTTTGCTGGAAATCCAGATAAAAAAGTAACTGTCTACACAATCGGGGGACAGCCAATCGAAGAGACAACACATGATCGATGGTGGCCAAGAGATAAGGAATTTGAAAAAGTAGTGGTTCCATATATTGAGAAACATTTTTAATAAAAAGAGAGGATATCCCTTTTTTTCGGGAATACCCTCTCTTTTTATAGGAACATTTAATTTTTCCAGAACGCTTTTATAAAACAGAAATTACAGATTTATGAAGATTATATGAAAAGGGTATCTAAATCCTTTTTGTTATGTTATGATGTGTATGTATTAAGAAAGAATCATTATTGGGGAAGTACATAACATAATTCACGATATAATTCGTGACGGAATTCGAATCGAAGGTGAGAAGGAGAGAGTTATTATGAATATATCATTTTATCTGATTCCTAAAAGTGAAGTAACATACATACATCAGGAAGACACCGTAGCACAGGCATTACGTGTCATTCATAAACATGGTTATCAGGCAGTACCGGTTATTGATGAAAAGGGACGTTATGTCGGAACGATTTCTGAAGGAGATTTCCTTTGGAATCTCATCGAAGAATATCACATGGATATGGAAGTGATGCGTAAGTCTCATGTGGAATCTATGCGTCTTCGCTGGGATTATAAACCGGTAAGCATTGATGCGGATATTGAACAGTTAGATAATCATATCCTTAATCAGAACTTTGTACCGGTCGTAGATGGACGTAACGTATTTATCGGCATTATCACGAGAAAAGAGATTATAAAAGAGTTATTGAAGCGGAAGAATGAGGCAATAGCAAAAGGTGCTTTGGTAGAGCAGAATATACATAATACACAGCAAGCAGGACAGACATTTCACTAGAGTGTGTTTGAAAAATCATTCCTGCAATCTACATGCTCTAAAGTTTATTTGAAACATACTCTAAAGCAATAATAGAACAAAAACAGTAATAGTGACTAATAAGGAGATATTTATGGCAGATTTACCACAGTCTTTCCTCAACTCCATGAAGGAGATTTTAGGAGAGGATTATGAAGCGTTTCTTGCCGGTTTTGACGGACAGAGACAGTACGGTCTGCGGGTAAATACTTTAAAAATGAACTTGGAGGAATTCGAAAGAATTGCTCCTTTTCATTTGAAAAAGGTTCCGTGGATTTCCAATGGATATTTTTATGAGGCAGAGGATGTTCCAGCAAGACATCCTTTTTACAGTGCAGGGCTTTACTATTTGCAGGAACCGAGTGCGATGACTCCTGCATCAAGGCTTGAAGTGCAGCCGGGAGAAAGAGTTCTTGACCTTTGTGCTGCACCAGGCGGTAAGGCAACAGAACTTGGAGCAGCCTTACAAGGTGAAGGACTTTTAGTGGCAAATGATATCAATACGGCGAGGGCAAAGGCGTTACTTCGTAATCTCGAATTATTTGGTATTTCCAATAGTTTTGTGACAAATGAGCCTCCCCACGTACTTGCGGAGCGTTTTCCAGAATTTTTCCACAAGATTATGGTGGATGCTCCTTGCTCTGGAGAGGGGATGTTCCGAAAAAATCCAGCAGTTGTAGATTCCTGGCAGGAAAAAGGACCGGAATACTTTTCAAAACTACAGCGGGAAATCATCGTGCAGGCAGCAGATATGCTACTTCCCGGCGGCATGATGTTTTATTCCACCTGTACATTTTCCCCTTTGGAAAATGAAAAGACAATCACACATCTTTTAAAGGAACGTCCGGATATGGAAGTTGTTCCAATGGAAGATTATGAAGGATTTGCAGAAGGACTTATATCCTACAGGGACGAAGTATTTGACGAAAGCTGTAAATTATGCCGTAGAATCTGGCCGCATAAAATGTCTGGTGAAGGGCATTTTATGGCACTTCTTCATAAAAAAAATGGAATTGAGCCAGAAGTAGAACAGGACGGACAGGCTGTCATTATGCAGAATATAAACTATCTTCAGACAGAAAATAGTGGAGATTTAGGAATAAGCGAAATAAGCCAGCAATCAGGTAAAAAAGCTTCTAAAAAATCAAAAAAAGCTAAAAAGAAACAGCAAACAGAAACACTGAGTTCCGTTTGGTGGGAAAAATGTAAAAGTTTAAGCAAAGAGCAAAAAGCAGCCGCAGAAGACTTCTTCTCCCATGTAAACCTTGCTTATGATGTGGGCAGAATTGATGTGCGAGGCGATAATCTTTACTATCTTCCAGAACCCGGGTATGATGGACGGGGCTTACATTTCCTGAGAAATGGTCTTTTCATGGGCGAATTTAAAAAGAAAAGATTTGAACCATCCCAGCCATTTGCACTCGCACTCCGTGCACAGGATTTTGACCAAGTACTTGATTTTCCGGCAGATGATGAACGCCTGTCACGTTATCTTCGCGGAGAAACTCTCGATGTAAGCGACTTGATTGCCGGTGAAAAGAAACGAAAAGGCTGGCAGTTGGTTATGGCAGCAGGATATCCGCTGGGGTTTGGAAAACTTGTAAACAATAATTTAAAAAATAAATATCCGGCAGGATGGAGAAAGTGAGAAGTTGTATAATCAGTTTCATGAGCTTTTTAAAAAAATAAGTAAAAATGCCATAAGACTTAAAATAATTAAGCACTATGTGTTATCGTAAAATTTCACTGTCACAATATAATAAAATTTCACCCAAAGAACTAAAAAAGTTAAGTCAAAACTGACATTGACTTACAAGCCGAAAAATGCAAAAATAAATGCATGAAAAGCAAGGGCGCTGAAACATAATCGTTTTGGCGTCCATTTTTTATTTTATAAAAATTTATAAAATAAAAACACTTCGCGAGTGAGAAAGCATTTTCTTGAAAAAGCAGGAAAGACCTGCAAAAAAAGTTAGGAGTGAAAAGTATGGATATGAGTGTTTGGTACCTTTTGGGTGCAGTATTAGTATTTTTTATGCAGTGTGGTTTTGCAATGGTGGAAACAGGTTTCACCAGAGCGAAAAATGCCGGAAACATTATTATGAAGAATTTAATGGACTTCTGTATTGGAACAGTCGTATTCTTCGTTCTTGGTTACGGTATTATGAACAGTGAAAATTATTTCTTTGGACTGATCGGAAGACCGGAATATCAGATGTTCACAGACTTCGCAAACTTTGACTGGTCCAATTTCTTCTTCCAGTTAGTATTTTGTGCAACGGCCGCAACAATCGTTTCCGGAGCAATGGCAGAAAGAACAAAGTTCTCTACATATTGTATTTATTCCGCAGTTATCAGTGCAATCGTATACCCGATTGAAGCTGGATGGGTATGGAACAGTGCAGGATGGCTCGCAAAATTAGGATATGTTGATTTTGCAGGTTCTTCTGTAATTCATATGGTCGGTGGTATTGCTTCTGTTATCGGTGCCGCAATGCTTGGACCTCGTATTGGTAAATATACAAAAGGAAAAGACGGAAAAACTGTTGTAAATGCATTTCCGGGACATTCTCTTACACTTGGCGCACTTGGATGCTTTATCTTATGGTTTGCATGGTATGGATTCAACGGTGCAGCAGCATCTGATCCTACACAGTTAGCACAGATTCTTGGAACAACAACTATCGCACCGGCAGTAGCAACTTTTGTCTGTATGATGTTTACTTGGATCAGAAATGGAGCACCTGATGTTTCCATGTGTCTGAATGCTTCTTTAGCAGGTCTTGTAGGTATCACAGCCGGATGTGCGAATGTAGATGCCGTTGGTGCAACGATTATCGGACTTGTTGATGGTATCCTTGTAGTAATAGCTGTAGAATTTATTGACCAGAAATTAAAAATTGATGACCCGGTAGGTGCCGTAGCTGTTCATGGATGTAATGGTCTCTGGGGTACAGTAGCAGTCGGACTTTTCGATTATAACAATGGTGTATTCTATGGTGGCGGATTCCACCAGCTTGGAGTACAGGTACTCGGAGTTGTATGTATCGCAGCATACACAGCAGTCGCAATGACAATCGTATTTACAATTCTTAAACATACAATAGGACTTCGTGTCAGCGCAGAAGAAGAAATTATGGGTCTTGATATCGCAGAACATGATCTTGCATCTGCATACGCAGACTTCCTTCCAATTTCCGCAACAACAATGGGCGGTGTAACAACAGAAACAATCGATGTAACAGACTTAAGAGACAAGAAACTTGCTCCAGTCATCGGTGGTGCAAAAGAAGCTGGCGGACGTTATACAAAACTTACAATTATGTGTAAAGAAGACCGCTTTGCCATTCTGAAAGATGCCATGAGCCAGATTGGTGTAACCGGTATGACCGTATCCCATGTAATGGGATGTGGAACACAGAAAGGAAAAACTGGACAGTATCGTGGTGTTAAGATTGATATGAACCTCCTGCCACAGCTTCAGGTAGACAT
>NZ_CAKRCF010000045.1 GCF_934307085.1 uncultured Anaerobutyricum sp. | reverse complement strand
ATTTTACAATAGCAGGTTGCAGCCATTATTTTGGCAGTGATTTTATGGAAAAAGGAATGAAAGTCAAACTTGAAAAAAAGCCAGATAATGAGTATGACAAGGAAGCAATACAATTAAAGGTGAAGGGACTTGGAAAGATAGGATATGTGGCTAACAGTCCATTTACTGTAAAGGGTGAATCTATGAGTGCTGGTAGATTGTATGACAAGATAGGAGATAAGGCGAAAGGAAAGGTTGTGTTTGTAGTTGATGGTGGAGTTGTGTGTAGAATTACTGATATAGAGATGAATAAACAGCTAAAAGAAATGGATAAAGAGTTATAATATCTAGATACAGATAGGGCAAATATAGTGGTTCTATCTGTATATTTCTATAAAATAAATGGGAAATAATTGAGAAAATAGTATTTTGAAAACGAAAATGATTAGAGAATAAATGAAAATCGCATACATGTGCGATTTTTATACACTGATGCAAAACGAAATGTTGCCTTGAAAGAATTGAAATGATATAATAATCATGGAGCTTTGTACATATTTGAGACTTAAATTCTAGAGAGGTAATTGAATGAAGGTTAGCTATAAAAAATTATGGGTTATGTTGGCTGAAAAGGAAATTTCCAAACAGAAGTTTAGAGAACAATTAGAATTGTCTACTGGAACTATGACCAAATTGAATAAAGGAGAAGAAGTATCAATGAACACACTTCTTCGTATCTGTGAATATTTTGATTGTAATTTTGGCGATATATGTGATGCTGTTAGGATAGAGGAGACAGAAAAAAAACAGGAGGAAGTGTCATGAGAGAACTTGTTTGCCCACGGCATATGTGCAAGGTACCTCTTGGAAAATGTATGGAATGGGATATAGATGAATTTACAGGTGAAAGAATTCAATGCAATGAAAAGCCTGTAATGTCTACTACATTGTATTGGTGTAAACAATGTAATGTCCCAATTTATGAAGGAAGTTGCCCTTTATGTGGAGAAAAAGGAAAGTATATTGCAACTGATATACGACCTGTATTTCCAGAAGAAAAAATATTACTTGCGATTCTTTTAGAGAAAGATGATCCGCTGTGTTTTGAAGAGTTATCAGTATGGAATAATACAAATTTTTACTTTATAGATGGTGAAAAAATACAGGTTTCTATAAAGGATTTCAATGGTAAAACATTAGATGAAATTCAAAAAATTAAGAAAAAATATGATGAATACTCAGCTCAAATTGACTACTCAAAGTTTGATAAAATTGTTAGCAGATTTATTCAAGCAAATGAGAACAGATATAATGAAGTTACAGATGAGGCAATTAGTTTTGTACAGGGATATAAAGAAAGGTATTCCTTAGAGGATATGTTTGTATCTTTTAGTGGAGGAAAGGACTCTACGGTTACATCAGATATAGTAAGAAGAGCGTTTTCATCGAATAAAGTATACCATATTTTTGGAGATACAACATTAGAGTTTCCTTTGACATACGAATACAAAAAGAGATTTGCAAGAGAGCATAGGGTACTTCTAGCAAAAAATTATGAAAAGAATTTTGAAACTCTATGTGAACAAATTGGACCACCAAGTCGTGTTATGAGATGGTGCTGTACTGTTTTTAAAACAGGAGCGATAACACAAACTATTGCATCAGCATTTAAAAATAAAACTAATATTTTATCGTTTCAGGGAATACGGCATAATGAATCATTAAGTAGAAGCAAATATGATAGAGAAAGTAAGAGCCCTAAGATTACAAAACAAACAGTAGCTGCACCTATTATAGAGTGGACAGATTTTGATGTATGGCTTTATATTTTAACAACTGGAATAGACTTTAATGATGCTTATCGTCTTGGTTATTCAAGAGTAGGATGTTGGTGTTGTCCTAATAATGGTTCTTGGTCAGAATTTTTATCAAAGGTGCATATGTATGAACAGTATGTGCATTGGAGAAAAATTTTAGTTGATTTTGCTAAGAAAATAGATAAACCAGATCCTGAAGAATATGTTGATGAGGGTGGTTGGAAAGCACGACAAGGTGGAAATGGAATAGATATTGCAGAGAGATCAATTATTTCATATGAGCCGTGTGCAACGGAAGACAATGCATTTAATTATGAATTGCAGAAACCCATTACGAAAGAGTTCTATGAGTTATTCAAACCTTTTGGGTATATCAATACCCAATTAGGAAATGAGAGATTAGGTGAGGTTTATATACTTGATAAAAAGGGAAATGTGGTTCTTGTATTGCAAGGAAGAATTGGCTCAACCAAATTAAAGGTAACGATTAAAAATGAAAGATTAGCTGGTGCAACAAGCTTGAAGGTTGCTGAAGGAAAAATTCAGTGTCAGCTTACTAAATATCAGATGTGTATAGGCTGTAAAGCTTGTGAAAGTGTTTGCAAACATAGTGCAATAAAAATCAAAGAAATGGAAGATGGTAGCATATCATATAAAATTGATGATCAAAAATGTAAGAGATGTACAGAGTGCGTTAATCATTTTAATGCAGGCTGTTACGTAAGAAAAGTGCTTACCATTAAGAGAGAAGGATAACATGACAAATAAAGTTATTTATAAATTAAAAGGACATGAAAAATTTCCACTGAGAGAGGGCTGGATAAATAAGGGATTAGCTGTAGCAAAAGAAAAAGGCACACATATATTTTTGGAAAGTCAAGGTCCAGATATGTTAGGTGTTGGTACTAATATGGTTAAGTCTATACGATATTGGATGCAAGCATGCGGATTGTTGGCTAAAGATGGTAATAAAGAAATACTTTCCTATATGGCAGAAATTATTTATATGAATGATCCATATTTGGAAGATATTTTCTCATTATGGATACTTCATTCAAATATTGCTAAAAACATTGAACAGGCTACGGTGTGGTATATGTTTTTTAATAGATTTAATGTTGATTCTTTCAACAAAGCTGATATGCAAAAGAAAATGCAACAGGAACTGTTTAATTATGTTGGGCAACAAGTAACAGAAAGCTCATTAAAAAATGATATTGACGTGTTATTAAATATGTATTCAAAAGGCGATAATAAAAATGAAGATCCAGAGGATAAGATAATTTCGCCTTTTTCCACACTTGGAATAATAAAGAAAGAAGATGAGACCTATTATAAGATTCAACCAGACTTAAGAAGGATAGCCAATGAATTAGTGCTATATGAGATAAGCAGTTTATTAGGTCATAATAAATCTATAAGCATTGAAACAATAGCAACTGGTGAAAGAAGTCTTGGTGCGATATACAATATGACAATGGTTACTGTTAATAAGTATCTGGATAATCTTGAAGCAATGGGATACATTCGAGTGGATAGAACAGCAGGACTGGATATGGTATATCCGGAAAATATGAAGAGCCCAATAGAAATTATTAGAGATTATTATAGAAAATAAAGGTGGATAAAAGCATGGCAGTTACAAAGTTAAGCCAGATTGTAAAATTAAATGGCAGTTTTAGAAATTCTATTAATCTGTATTTGAACTTAAATAAAAAAGAAAAGATTGATAGTTATATTCCTACAAAGTCATCTTTGAATATATTAAAACGATATGTTGGTTCTGTAAAAAAGAACAAAGACCATTCTACGATATTGATTGGTTCTTATGGCAAGGGAAAATCACATTTGTTACTGATTCTTTTAGCAATAGTGAGTATGCAGCGTACAAAAGAAAACAATGAGATTGTAAAGAGCCTTTTAAAAAAGATAAGAATTGTTGATGAAGAGACATTTGAAATTGTTTCAAGTGTTTGGAATAAGAAAGGACGTTTTTTGCCAGTTATTATTTCGGGAAATACAGATGATGTAAGTCGTTCTTTTATGATTGCATTAAATGATGCATTAAAGAGAGAAAATTTAATGAATTTGATGCCGGATACTTTTTTTAGTATTGCAGAAGACACTATATGTAGATGGAAGAAGGAATATCCTGAAGTTTATATTAATTATGAGAAGGCATTGAAGAAAAATGGTGTCTCTATAAATGATATTAAAAATGGATTGAAGGTATGTGATCCGAATGCGCTTGAAGTTTTTAAGAGCGTATATCCTTCATTAATGGGGGGAGAGCAGTTTAATCCTCTTACAGGTAGCGAAGTGTTGCCTATGTATCAAAGTGTAGCTGATAAATTATGTGAACAGTACGGATATAGTGGGATTTATGTGGTTTTTGATGAATTCAGTAAATTCATTGAGGGACAAGAAAAGCACTCTATTGGTGGAAATATGAAGTTTCTACAGGATATGTGTGAACTGGCAAATGAATCAAAAGACACACAAATTTATATGACAATGGTAGCTCATAAATCAATAAAGGAGTATGGAGCATATCTTTCAGAAGCTGTAATTAATGCATTTACAGGGATTGAGGGGAGAATAGAGGAAGTATTATTTAATACTTCTTCAAAAAATAGTTACGAGTTAATACAAAATGCTATTGAGACGGACACAAGCAGATTGGCTGAAATTCCAGAAGCTAATAAGTATTTTGGAAGAGCAAAGGTGGATGAATACTATAAAATACCAGCTTTTAGATCTGCGTTTACCAATATTGATTTCGAAGAAATAATCGTTAAGGGATGTTATCCTCTTAGTCCTGTATCAGCATATGCATTGCTTAATATAAGTGAAAAAGTAGCACAGAATGAAAGAACCCTATTTACATTTATATCTAAAGAAGAGCCTAAAAGTATGGCACAGTATGTAGTGGAGCATACATTCAATAATGAATGGATAGTAACACCGGATAAGATATATGATTATTTCCAGAATTTATTCAAAAAAGAAATTGGAAATGAAAGAGTTCATACAGAATGGTTAAATGCTGAGTATGCAATTGCTAAGGCGAAGGAAACAGGTAAAATACGTATGCTTAAGACCTTGGCGGTAATTAATATAATAAATAAATTTGATGAAATGCCACCTACTGAAGAAATTTTGAAGATAGCATCAGGATTGCCCAATGCTACAGAAATTCTAAATTCATTAGTGGCGAAAGAACTCATTTATAAAAAAGAAACAAATAATTGCTATGTATTCAAAACACGGGCAGGAGCATCGCTTAAGTCTGAGATTAAGAGACGGAGAGTTTTAAAGGATTCAGTTAATTTATCGCAGGTCTTTTCAGACGTTAGTAATAACCAATATATTTTACCTAAGAGATACAATAACACATATTCAATGACGAGATATTTTAGATTTGAATATCTAGATGTTGTAGATTTTTTGAAACTTGAAAATGTGGATGTATTATTGCATGATGGAAAATTTCAGGATGGAAAGGTAGTAGCGTTATATTCTTTAGATAATTCTAATCGTACAGAACAGATTATGAAGAAAGTTGCGGAACTTACTTCGTATAATATAATTGTGATTTACACAGAAAAACCATTCGCAATGATGGACAAAGCAAGAGACTATGAGATTATACAGAATATAAAATCTGATGACAAATTTATGAAAGAAAATGAGATTTTATCTAAAGAACTTGTTGTTATGGAAGAAGATATTGAAAAGATATTATCTGATTATCTTGAAAATGAATTTGAACAAATGGGTTCACATATTACTATTTATTATGATGGTGACAAATGGGTACTAGATGAAAATATTTGTACGAGTATAGCAGTGGATATTGTATGTAATCATTTCTATTCGGAGACAGTTGTTATCAATAATGAATTAATAAATAAGCAGTATATAAAAACAGCTCCGATTAAAAAATCTAGAAAAATTATTATGCAGAATATATTAGACGAAGGTTCGGTTGAGAGCTATCTGTCAGGGACAAGTTCAGAGGCTACTATATATAGAGCTGTAATGGTAAATTCTGGAATATCATCAGATGATAAGCCAGATAACGTTAAGAAACTTCTGGGGATTTTTAAATCGTTTTTTGATAGTTGTGTAGATGAAAAAAAATCTCTAAGTATCTTGGTTAATAGATTTTGTGGGAAACCATTTGGGATGAGAGCCGGGGTTTTACCAATATTACTTGCTTATTCATTATCTAAAAGAAACGAGGATATCGTTGTGTATTATGAAGATCGTGAAATCGCACTTGATGTGGACACGATTATAAATATGGTAGATTATCCAACAAAATATTCAATTTTTATTTCTAAGGATAGTGCGGATAAGGATAGATACTTATATAACCTATATGATTTATTTGCAGATAAAGCAGATAAAAATCTCTCTGGGAATAGAATTGCAAATATTTTGACATGTATGCAACGTTGGTATCGAGGATTGCCACAGGTAACCAAAAACATAAGAAAAGGTAATGAATATATTTCAAATGAGAGAATATTAAAAGCATTGCCAAAATTAAAAAATGTAATGCAGCGTATGGATGTAAATGCATACGAGGTGATTTTTGAAATATTGCCTAATATTTGTGGTTATGAGGATTATGATAAAACCGTTGAATTCCTTAGTATATTAAAAACAAAACTGAACGGCTATATGGATTGGCTTTTGCAAAAAGTAACTGAGGTAACAAAAGATCTTTTCAGATTGGATGGAAAAGATGATATGATTCATACCCTCAAAGCATGGTATGAAAAGCAAAGTGATGTGGCAAAGCATGGATTATATAATACTTTTATATCAGGATTTATGTCTTGCATAGGAGATATAGATACTTATGATGAATATTCAGTAGTACAAAAAATAATGAAAATTGTAACTGAAGTACATGCAGATTCCTGGAACGATGATACTTATAATGAATACGTGGATAAGTTACAACAACTAAAAAATGATATTGAGGCTATAGGGAGTGAAAATAGAAAGGGAAGTTGCGTTCTGTCATTTACAGGTAAAAATGGAGAGGTGATTCAAAAATATTATGATCCAGTAGATTCTGATGAGGGAACCATGTTTAGAAATATTATAGAGGATCAATTAGAGAGTTTTTCTGATCTGGATGTAAATGTGCGAGTTGCAATTCTGTTAGAAATGATAGAAAAAGTTATGCGAAAAGAGGAATAACATATGATTTATTTGGATAATGCCGCTACAACATATCCTAAACCAGAAGAAGTGTATCAAAAAATAGATTGGGCTAATCGTAATATTGCAATAAATGCTGGGAGAGGATCTTATAAAGCGGCACAAGAGGCTTCTAGACTGATTGAGGAAACTCGAAGACAATTGATTGAGTTAGTGCATGGTTTAGGTAATGAACATGCAGTATTACTTCCATCGGCAACCATTGCTTTAAATGTAATTTTAAATGGTTTGTCATTTTCGGATGGAGATGTTATTTATGTATCCCCATATGAACATAATGCAGTATCCCGTACATTGTACAGAATAAGTACTATAAAGAATATACATATTGAGGAATTACCAGTAAAAGATAATCTTGAAATTGATATGGATAAGGTTAAGTATTTGTTCATGAAAAATAAACCATCATGTGTATGTTGTACTCATGTAAGTAATGTGACAGGATATATTTTACCAGTTGAAGAAATATTTGAGATAGCAAAAGAGTATGGAGCAGTAACCATCATGGATGCATCACAATCTTTTGGGCTTTTAGATATTGATATTAAAAAAATCAAAGCAGATTATATTGCTTTTGCTGGGCATAAAACTTTATATGGTCCATTGGGAGCAGCTGGTTTTATTGATAATGCAAGATTATCACTTGATACATTTATTGTAGGAGGTACAGGAAGTGATTCTTTAAATTTAGATATGCCAAGGCAAGTACCAGAAAGATATGAAGCTGCTAGTAAAAATATTGTAGCAATTGTTGGACTGCATGAAGCTCTGACCGTTATAGACAGGAATGGTAATTATCAAAAGGAAAAACTATTATCTGAATATGCAGTAGATAAATTGAAAAAATTAAAAAACATAATTCTTTATATACCAGAAAATCTTACCCAGCATATTGGAGTTATATCTTTTAATGTAAAGGGATATAAGTCAGATGATGTAGGAATGATTTTGGATGAAGATTTTGATATAGCTGTTAGGACGGGATATCATTGTGCACCATATATCCATAAATATTTGGATGATGAAAAATATCTTGGAACTGTAAGAATTAGCTTAGGACAGTATAATACAAAAAATGATATTGACCAGCTGATAGATGCTATAAGTGAATTATAAAAGATGAGAAAGAGGTTTGGATATGGACAATAATTTGTATATTGATTACTTGAATTCATTACATAATTATAATGCTCAAAATGAAAATGCATATGGTGAAAGAAATATTGATAATCCATATTTTAAAGACGTTATGGTTAGAGTAGGATTATGTGATTATATAAAGGAAAATCTTACAGTAAAAAAACCTCATATACTCATTTTGACAGGTCATGCCGGAGATGGAAAAACTAGTATAATGTATCAAGTCCTGACTGACATGGGGGCAGAGTTTGATGTAAAGGAAAAATTAAGTGACATTACACTTCCAAATGGTGCAAAATGTTTATGTGTAAAAGATTTTAGTGAAATTCCAGAAGAAGAGCAAACAAATCATATCGACAGAATTAATGTGATGAAAAAATCTGTAGATATGGTGAAAAATGGAAATTATGTTTTCGTGGTAGCTAATACAGGTCCGCTTATTAA
Organism: uncultured Anaerobutyricum sp.; assembly: GCF_934307085.1. Lineage (GTDB taxonomy): Bacteria > Bacillota > Clostridia > Lachnospirales > Lachnospiraceae > Anaerobutyricum. The sequence goes on along the minus strand of NZ_CAKRCF010000045.1, from coordinate 14,123 downwards.
TACATTTGGTGAGTTATTCGATACAAATGATAATAAAGAAAAATCTAGAATTCAATTAATAAATATGATGGATAATAATGATGGAGAAATAAAATTCATTCAGGATGTTCCATTGTGTGTAATTAATGTAGCTACTGTTGATAATGTGTATTTTGCAACAGAATTTCTTGAGAAAATTATACAGGATAATTTATGGGAAAAGTGTGAGGCATGCAATAAACATCATTATTGCCATATATATAGAAATAGAAACTTAATTGTAGAAAATAAAACAAAAGTGTACGAGTTTATAAATAATCATTTTATCTGGTTAACGGAGTATGGTACACGATTGACTATTAGAAGCATGACAGAGCAGCTTGCATATATGATTACGGGGGGAATGTCCTGTGAGGAAGTGACTAATAATGATGCATATAAATATCTCTTTAGCAATTTGTTTTTTGGATATATAGGTACTAAATTAAACGCTAGAGCGTTGAACATCATTGCGATAGCAGCAGCGAATAAATGCATGTATGATCATAAAAGATTGCGTTCTGATGAAAAACTTCTAGTAGGTAAAGAATATAAAGATATGTTTGGTAATGCAATTAAAGAGATTATAACGGATGCAGAAAAAAATAATGCATTTATTGGTGGTTGGACGGAATTCCTTCGTAGGACATATCTGTTTACTAATATAATCACGGATGATGTTGTGATGTCACAAGATTATGAAGATGTATTTTCAAAACAATTCAAGAGATATCTTGTGTTAAGGGATGGAATAGATACTCCATCAAAGACAGATGCAAATTTGATAGCAGATGCATTATCAATGATTTATATAGGAACTCCTAGTGATGGGACAGAAATTCCATTAACTTTGAGTAGAGAATCAGGAATCACACAAAATGTACAGTTAATTACAGGTACAATTCCAGTACGAAAACTGAGAGTTAAGTCAATAAAAACAAAAGACAGCACTTTTAATAAAGGTAAAGATAGATATGAACTAAGATTAGAAATTGATAGGACGAGCCTAGACACAATATTAACTTTGCCAATGTTGGATTATTTTGAAGAGCTGAAAAATGGTGTGATAGCAACAAATATTGATCCGCAACTATCGCATGGAGTTGAAAGCTTAAAAACACAAATATCTGAATTGCTTGAAGAGGATGAAGATGAAAATGTGATAGAAATTGTTGTTCTTAAAAATAGTGGCAATGATAATATTCGTCTCGAATTAACTGGTGACGGAAAAATCAGAGAAGTGTAGGAGGCAAGATTATGGAAACATTTCCAAAATGGATGGAAGATGATTATAGAAAAATTGCGAATAAAGGTCCACTATCTACATTAATTTTTGGACACAGATTTAAATCAGATCAGACTTTATATGAATATTTAACAGAATTTTTGTTAGTGTTTGTGTCTGCAAAAAATGCAGATTTAAACGAAGGAAAAATGCACTTTCATGATATTACTATTGAGAAAAGTCTTAGTTATTGGGTAGAACCAAGGATGGCTTTGCGAAGATTTATTTTTTATGACAAAGCAAAAAAGAAAGGTTCTATACCCGCAGATACCGAAGCTTATCGCGAAATGATAAATTTAATATCAGATAAAATTGATATAGGCGACAAAGAACTGGCAAAAGAATACGTTGAGGATATTCAGGATTTGTTTCATGGCTATGCTGCTGTAGTAAGAAATAGATTTTGGGGTGCTCAAACACTGTTGCCCATATGTCCTGAATTTGTGTTGTGTGGAGTTGATCCTACTGAAAAAAAACGAAAGAAAGATGTTAATTGGGAAGAAGACCCTCAAAGCTTAGATACAAAATTTGATTTTACAAAACATAACTTTTTGTCTAGAGGTGGTGAACTGTATTATCTGCATTTACTTCAAGGATTAGATGGTGACAAGAATAGACAGAATAAATTAGAGCATCTTTTAAATGACTTGGTAAATGGACAGTGTCAGAAAATTTCAAAATTAGCAAACTATGTACAAGAGTCATGGGAAGAACAATATTTACTGGATAAGACTGCATTATCACAAAAGTTAGAAGTAGCATATATTCCGGCTACAGGTTACAAAGAATGTGGTAGAAGTAGTGTGGATGAATTGATTAGTTATCTTTCGTGTAAGTTACATCCAATAACAAGAATAGAAATTCTTGCCAAAGGTGTTATGTTTCAAATTATGCGTATGATGTCTTTTAGAGTAGCAGATTATCTTGGTAAAGAAACACCAATATGGATAGTAGATATGAAGGCAGAAAATACTGATACAGTAAAAAAAATTGCGCATGAGTCATTTAGAAGTTTAGAATCTGATTTTATGACTGCAATTAATAAAATGGCAAATGAGGCAGGAATTGCTGACGATGAACGAATGAAGAAAGTGCGTGAAGCACGTATTAATTCATTGGATATTTTTAAGAGTAAAGGAAAAGAATTACAGTGTATTATGCCGATTTCAGGACCATTTGAAAGATTTACATTGTCTGAGGATACGATTCGGTTTCTTGTTTTATCATTAATTCAACCAGGAGATAAGATGACATTAAAAATGTTTTTGGAAAAACTATATCAAAATTATAGGATAGTAATTGGTCCGGAAGAGTATAGAAAAAGCATGCAAGATTCATCTATGGATTCTTCATTAGCGAATAGCTTTTCTGAAAATGTAGTTGCATTTCAGCAATTTTTACGTGCTACAGGTTTTTTAAAAGAATTGTCAGATGCGACTTCAATAGTTATTAATCCATATGAGCCAATTGAGGAGGTAATTTCATGAAATATGTTGTAAATAGAATTATTGAACTGATAATGGATAATGAGCCTTCTAAAGATAAAGAAACCATGATTAGAGTGGATGGATTTGATAGTATAAAAATCTATGAGAAGGTTGCATCAAAACTTTCAGAAGAACTTCTTAAAGAGGGGCTTTCTTTAGATATAAAGCTTGCAAAGAATAAATGGAATGCGTTTAAGAAAAAATCAGACAATACAACAATTTTACAATCTATGATGCAACATAATTGGGTTGCAGAAGAAGATAGTATGACACACTATAGAAATCTTCACGATAGTAATGTTGTAGTGCTTTTGGGAACAGAAGATGAAGAAGATAAAGGTGGACTTGCTAATTTTCAAAGTATTACTCCTGATATTCTCATTAAAACATTGAATGGCAAATATCATTTGATTTTTAACGATGACTCGCTTACTGATTCGGATAATGAAGTGATTGATCGCCTTTACAAAGACTTATTTGAGTTTGAGGCTATAGATATATGTAAATTAAGTGATATAGCAGACTCTTGGAATGGAAAAATTTCTAATAGTAAAGATTTTATTGAATTGTTCTTTAATGAATTGCCTACATGGGGACTTCCTTTAAGACGTCTTGAATTGCCGAAAAGACAGGAAATTATGGGGCGAAAAAATGTATTGGCGGGGTGTCACAGATTCATCGTACGTCAACCATTTAATAGTAAGATGTCTATTACTCAATATAATAAATACATGAAGAGAATCGATTATTATAATTCGGGAGAAGCAGATTTAGCAAAATATCCTGCAGATAATGATTGCTGGTCTGAACAGGGAATAAGTAATTATGATGAATTCTCAAAAGTATTGAAGGAATTTATTATCGGCGAAAATTTGAGCGAAAATACAAGTAAATTGCTTATGGTGGATTATAGTATAGTTGAAGATGTTTTGGAAATAGGTATACCTACTTGGAAAAAACCACCTAAAGATAAAGTTAAAACATTGATTGGAGATCCACTTGAAGTATTTACAAATGCATTATTTACAACATTAGCACATATTAAAAATGCAGACATTAGTATTGAAAATATTGAATTTAGATTTTCACAGGCTGAAATTGTGTGCATGTATTCCGATATTGAAGATGATGAAGAACAACAGCAATTACTGGATACTTGGAAGGCAATATGCACTCATTGCGGTGGAGTTATAGAATATTTAAATAAAAGAATGTGGACGGTTAACTATAATGATATAACTTTATCATGTCAGCCAGAAGGTTTTCTTATACCGGCACATGCATATCATTTTATTGAAGAAGATGCCATGATTAAGTCCGCATCAGCAAATAAGTCTGTAAGTAAGATTAGTTTTTCAACTTGTTATGATGTTAATGGAAAAAAATTTCATCATGATTTTCAGTGGAAATTCGATGCGGCTAATTCTTGGGATAAAAATTTTGGCGAATTATGTTTACAAGATTTTTGCAAGGATAAAGAGGGTATTTACATTCCGGTATCTGAAATAAATAAAATTAACTCTTTGATATTTTCAAAGAGCGAAGAGGAATTTTTTGATCGCTTAAAAGAAAGTGATATATCATTTGATTTTAATTTGGCAGATTATATTGATAGAAAGATACCGACAGACGAGAAAGTTATTTCAGCAAGGTTTGACGAGGTAGGAAAGGCATTTACAGAATTTGCATACGCTATTGCTAACGAAGGCTTTTATACATGTTTAGCAAAAGATTGTTCAGAAATATCGAAATTATGTGCAGCGTATGCAAATCTTGGAAAATATTTAAGAGAAAGAACATTTCCAGAAAATCTAAAATGGGTTTTAGATGCATATATTAATTCGTTTAATATAATTGGTGATATAAGTGTGTTTGAAGCAGAAAAAGAAATTGAGAGTTGTATAGTTCCGGCATGGCATCCTGCAACTTTAGAAAAGATAAATGATCAAAAAATATTTTTCCTGGATGGATGTGGTGAATGGTGGAATGAGGCACAGGAGAAGGAAAAAATAACTGAAAAGGAAATATCAGATACATTATCAGATTTACTTCAAATGAGTATGTTACAGAGCACACTTGATTTGTTCCCTTCTTATGGACAGGTGTATTTTGGCACAATAGCTTCTTATGGAGCATTTAGTTTATATGGAAGAAATGATATTAAAAATGAAAATAGATTAAGAGATATGATTCATAAGGATGCTATATTCGATGATGATTTTGATAAAAATGAAGTAGCAAGACTAAATGATAATGCTAAGATGATATATGGGGTAATGTTAGACTATGCAAAGGCATTTCCTAATTCGGCAGATAATCTTAGTATTGTTTTTATTGATCCATCAGAATTACAGCCGATTGTTGCTGCAATATATAAGTATATTGATGCTAGAAGAAAGAATAATACTTCTGCTAAGGTTGATATCTCGTTGCGTATTCTTGTCAAACCAGAGAATAAAGGTGGAAGAAATTATCTTGCATATTGGATGGATGAATTTTTTTCACAGGATGAGAATGTGAATATTCACACTTATTTAAATGAGTGGAATTCAAAGTCACAGCTGGAAAAATTATTGAATGGTAACAATGATATAGCATTTGTAATGGATATTCTCAAGGTAAATTATTTGGGATTTGTTGCATCACATAGTAATGAAAGTTTAGCACCAAGTCAGTGTAGATTTCCGATAGTTTATAAACCTACGCCTATATCCAGTACTTCAGTAAAGAGAACAATTGAATTGTCGCAACCACAGTTTAAAGCTGCTTATGAGCATACACAAATTGTGCGTTATCGTAATAATATGGAAAAAATCCCGGACGAAATGTACATTGCCTCTAAAGAAGTAAGTATTGATTCTGATGGTCAAGCAATTGTCCATTTCCTTCATGAAAAGGCTTATTGGGTAGTGTGTGTTGATAGTGGTATGGATGGAGCTTTGTTAAGAAGTGATGATGTGCATCAGCAGGACTACAATATTATTGGTTTTAGCACCGGAAAAGGTGCATATGGACAATATAATTTAACAATTACTACAAGAAAAACGATATTGGAAACAATTAGAAAAAAATTGGAGGATCGTTTATATAGTTTATTTAAGTGGGACAAAGAACAGATAAAAAAGGCAGCACAGCTTTGTATTGATGAGGCAAGTGGGTTGGATGGAATTAGCCTTTTGTCTGCAATTAATCCCAAAGATGAAAATATTCGTGAATTTTTAGCGTATATATTAACTTCGTTGAGGGAAGAAAAATCATATAGTGATAGTGTCCTTAAAATTGTAATCCATTTAGACTCATATAAGCACTGGTTTGATGGAGATATTGATAAGGATGATGATAGTTCTGCGTCTCGTCCGGATTTCCTTGTTTTAGAGGCATTTTTTACAGATGATGAGAAACTGAAATTAAAAGCTACAGTAACTGAATGTAAGACTTCAATATATGCTAATGCTGAACAGCACAAAAACCATGCACTTGCTCAGGTGAAACATGGAGTACGTAGATTGAGCAAAATTTTCAACCCAAACTCAAAATCGATAAAAAGAAGATATTGGTATGCTCAATTATATCGTGCATTGGCATTTGCACAGGTTACTTTTAGCAACAATACATCGGAATTTGCTGAAGTATCTTCAAGACTTCGAAGTATACTGGATGGCAATTATGAAATTGAGTGGAATTCAAGAATATTAGGATTTTGGATAGATATGCCCGGTGATAATGAGACTGAAAATATATCTGATGACGGAATAATGATATGTGACATTCCTCAGAAAATAATACAGTCATTTTTATTAGGAAATGAGGTAAGTGATGTTAATTTTGTAAATATAAATGCAAAAGATTTTATTGAGGATGATGAGGTACAAGAAAGGATTGAAGAGCGTGAAAGGGTTCTTGCGGAGGAAATTGAATCTTCGCAAAGCGGAAAAATAAAAAGAATGCAATTTGCTGAAACATATAGTTCGGTTAATAAAGATGATGTTATTTCTGAGGATGTACCGCATGAGAAAGCTAAGGTTGCATCAGAAAATGTATCGGTAAACAGTACTAATGAGGAAACAGAAACTTTAAATTTAGATGAGACAATTGAATCACATAATTTATCTGATGAGGCATCTGAAGTTACACATAGTGATTCTCATCAATCTATTAAGACAGATGTGATTGAAAATAAGGATAGTCTTGAAAACATCAGAGTATTAATAGGCAAAAATAAAATGTCTACAGATGTGTATTGGGAATTTGGAAGTCCGCAAATGGCAAATAGACATTTATTAATTACGGGTACATCAGGTCAAGGAAAGACATATAGTATTCAGACAATGTTGTATGAATTAGCTAAGGGCAATGTGTCTTCCGTTGTATTTGATTATACAGAAGGATTCCGATTAGATCAACTTGAACCAGAATTTATTGATAGTATGCATAATAAAATCAATCAGCATATTGTAAAAATACAAGGTGTTCCTATAAATCCATTTAAGAGACAGGAACAAGATTTTGCAGGAATGAAGATACAAGATACACCAGCTGATGTGGCTGGACGATTTGCCAATATTTTAACTCATGTATATGGGTTTGGCGAACAACAGTATGCGGCTATTTACGAGGCTACAAGAGTGGGAATGGAAAAATATGGAGATGTTATGGATATGAACCATTTCCAAGAAGAATTAGTGGAGATACAATCAAAAAATGCATCTGCAAAAACTGTTGTATCAAAAATGACACCATTTTTCCATAGTATAGAATTCAACAAAGATGCAGAATTTGATTTGGGCAAAATATTGTATGCTGACGAAGCAAAAATGAATATATTTCAATTAACAATGATAGATAGAGAAATGCAAGTTATTGTTACTGAATTAATGCTTTGGGATGCATGGTATTATACAAAAAATTATGGTTCAAAAGAAAAACCATTTGTAGTAGTTTTAGATGAGGCACAGAATTTATCCCATAAGGAAAATTCGCCAAGCAAGGCTATCCTTACAGAAGGAAGAAAATTTGGCTGGTCTGCTTGGTTTGCAACACAATCATTAAAAGTACTTGCTGACGACGAAGTGGTTAGATTGATGCAGGCAGCTTTTAAATTGTATTTTAAACCTACTGATGAAGAAATAACTAAGATGTCAAAGCAACTAGATCCTACCAATTCCAGTCTTTGGATTGGAGCTTTGAAGGCATTAAAAAAAGGTCAGTGTATAGTCGTTGGTGACCGCAAAAAGGATGATGGTACTTTTGGTGGAACAAAACCTACAGTTACTAATATTACTTCGTTTAAGGAGAGATGTTAAATGTCAAAGCAAGTTAATGTAAATTTTCACCAAACATTTAAGCCTGAATGCCAGTATATCAGCAGTATCTTAGATATTGCTGAGGGTATTACATGGCGTTCGGTAAAGGATATTTCAGCAGTAACAGGCATTCCCCAGGGGACTTCTAGTGGAAAAGTTGAGCCACATATAAGTTATGCGGAATATATGGGATTAGTAAAAAGCGAAAGAAAAGAAAAACAAATTAAATTGTCAAGGACGGATTTAGGGGAAATTATTTATATGGAAGATCCAGGCTTGCAAGAATTATTAACGAAAACGCTTTTACATGCGATGATTTTGCGTCAGGAAAATGGTGCAGATATGTGGAGTGATATTTTTAATAGCATTTTTCCAAAGTATCGAAATGGAATAAAGAAAGAGTTGTTGATATTAGAATTAAATCAACTATACGCCAATAAAGTAACAACTAAAAATATTGCCCCTTTTTTTGGATCATATGACGATTTCTTTTCAGAACTTGAAATATTGACAGTTCAGGATGATGTCGTTAGTTGTAATTCGCTTCCGTATGATAAAGAATTTATATATATGTATGCAACAGTATTATGGAAGTATTGGGACGAATTTTACCCTGAACAGGACGAAATATCATCAGTTCAATTTGCAGAATTAGGATTTGGAAAAGCTTTTGGATGGGATATAAAAGCAGAGTATGAAGTAATGGAACATTTAGCGGATAGAGGATTGATTAGAATGAATAGGCAGTTAATGCCGTATACGATATTGAAACTTGTAACAGAAGATGAGTTGACAAATAACTTGTATAGTGAATTGTGTTAGGAGGAGTTCATCATGGAGTTAGGCAAAATACTAGAATTTAGAAGAGATTTATATTTTGAAGGTGCTGTTCAAGCTGATTGGTTTTATTCACAAGAAAAAGCAGCAAAAGTTGCAGAAAATTTTGTGTTTCATGGAAAGCAGTATTTTGGTGTAGAAGATCAAGGCGCTGGTAAAAAGCGTATAGATACGATTAGTTTGGTTGAAGAACTTACAGAGAAAATGTCAGATGATCATGCAAATGCGCTGACGTTAGCAATTGCTGATTATGGTACCGGTAAATCACACTTGGCTGTAACATTGGGACAGATATTTTCAGGAAAAGATTATATGCCTGAAACATATAATAAAATTTTATCTAATATTTCTAGTATTGATGCCGAGGCAGCAGAACATATAAAATCATTGACTGATGAGAAAAACTTTGTGTTGGTAATCAATGGAATGAGAGATTTTAACTTACATTCTGAAATTTTGAAAGCAGCACAGAAGAGTTTAAAATTATATGGATTGCCAGATGATGGATTAAAAAAGCTAAATAGAGCTTTAGAAACTGCAGAAACTTTTTTTAATCGTAATGCAATGAATGCTATTACTTTGTTTGAAGAAAAAGCAAGGAAGTTTGGCTGGAGTGAGACTGGGGATAATTTGGTTAGCAAAATTAGGGATAATCTTATGACCGATGAAGTAGCATTTGATATTGTAAATGCGGTATATATGGAAATTAATGGACAGGAAATAAGATGGGATGAGGGGCTATCCGCTTCAAATATTTTAGAGATGCTTATTTCAGAATATTGTGGAATTAATGGTAGATTTGAACATGTTATTTTATTGTTTGATGAATTTGGAAGATACTTAGAATATGCTTCAGGTGTTAATGCTGCAAAGTCAGGAGATTCTGCATTACAGCAAATTTTTGAAACTGCTCAAAATGCTAATGGTGTTTTGCAGGTGATTAACTTTATACAGTCTGACATTAAAACATATTTACAACGTGTTGATCAAACAAAGAACATCAGCAGATATATTGGACGATACGATGCAAGTGACAAGTATTATATATCTTCTAATTTGGAAACGGTTTTTGCTAACTTGATTCAACGTAAGGATAAGATTGCTTTTGAAGAGAATATAATTGCATGGCAAAAAAACAATGAAAATTTGTGGAAGAATATATTTGAAAAATTAAATAGATGGCTTGTAACAAAGGGAATGTGGAGAGATTACACATTATTCCGTAAAGTAATTGTTGAAGGAATATATCCAATGCATCCTATTTCAACATTTATGTTAACTCAATTATCGGATTATCTGCAGAATCGTTCATCATTAACTTTGATTAGCCAGTATATTGATAACTCTAAAGAAGTTGATATTTCTGATAACGAATTTTTGATTATGCCTGAAACATTGATGAGAGGCGATTTATATACAGAAATGCTTGCAGCAGAGCAAGAGGGAAAACAACCATCACAGCAATGTATTAGATTTGACAATATTATGCGAAAATATGGGGACAAGTTATCAGAAAAATCGTTAGTTGTCCTTCGAGCAAATTTAATTCTTAGAATACTTCGCTTCAGAACTAAGGATTATGCAGATGCTAAAGAAGCATTGTCTGTATGTAGTGGTTTTTCAATCTCTGAAATTGAAGAAGAACTTAAATGGTTGGAAAATGAATATGCAGTATTAGGATTTGATGATCATGCTGGTTGCTTCGATTTTATGGAGGAATCAAATGGAGCACATGATTTTAAAGTGTTAAAAAAGAGGCTCATGGCAGGAGCTTCCATAGACAAATCAATACTGCAAAGTTTGAAAATTCAGGAAATAGCAGGAGTACTTGAAAAACAAACTACAAATTTTGCTTTGCAGCATAAAATAACGACAAATGAATGGTTATTTGAACAAGAGTTATATGCTATTGAAGAATTTGATGGGAGTAGAATAAAAATATACATAGATAACTGGAATAATGCTATTAGTTCTACAGCAGCTAAAGGAAAATTAGTGTGGTTATATGTAAATAAGGATACCGATCTTTCTTATGTGGAAAAAGCTGAAATGATGGCTAAGCAGTTAGAGAACACTCCTATAATTATAATGTTGCTGAATGATTCCGATAATAGATTGTATGATTCTCTTTTAGAGTACGATGTATTAGATAAGTTAGATGATTTGAATCGGAATAAATATGATCGTTATTATCAAGCAGATTTTGGTCAAGCAGAGAATAATTTGAAAGATGAATTTGCTGAATTGAAGAAGCAAAGAATTCATTTGGGAGCAAATGGTACTGAAGAGATTAAAATGAGAATGCCAATGTATTTAACATCAGTATTTGAGGAATTATATCCTGATGCTATTCCATTCTCTTTTGATGGATTCGTTACGAAAGGAAATAACCTTGGTGGTAAAGGTGGTACATATTATTGCACTATAGTTAAAATGCTACTTTCTAATTCTGTAAATGAAACCACTATACATAATTTTGCAAGTGATGTACGTAATAGAATAGAAGCATTGTTAATGACAACTAATGCAACTTCATGGAAATGTATTGATCAGGAATTTAGAGTGATTCCACCAGAAGAAAAGAGAGCACGTAAAGTATATGATAGTATTGTGACAAAAATCAATGAAAATAAAGAGTATGCGTGTAAAGATATTTTTGATAGATTTTGTCATCCACCTTATGGTATGAGTGAAGATGTTGTTGTCCTTATGATTGCAGTTGTTTGTGCTAACTTAAATTACTGTTTGAGATTCAGATGTGATGAGTCTTTAATCAATATCAATAGTTGGAAAGAGTTAGTTGTTATTAAGGATAAAAAAATAGACATTGATGTTGTGAAGAAATCTGCATTTGTTATGGTAGATGCAGGGGCAGTTACCGGTAAATATGTGCGCTTCTTTGAAAGAATACAATCTAATAAAAGTATTTCAGAAGTAATTTCACTAGAAAAAATACTTGCGAATATGATGGCTGTAGATGAAATTCCAGAGGAACTTGAGACACAGTATTTACTTGCAAGAAAATACCTGGATTCCGGGAAAAAAGCGAATAATGAATGGAAAACATGTATTGGAGAAATAGATGAAAAGTTAGAGGCTTCTATAGAGGAAAGCAATTTATATGATGCGTTAAAAGGATTACAGTTAGTTGAAGCAATTCCATATACGAAAATATTCAAGGATAATGGATATGAATTAGATGAAGAGTCAAAAAATACGGTAAAAGAATTGATATCATCCCTAAAAAGTGAGGTTGAACAGCTGATTACACCTTATTTGGCAAACATGTATTGCAAGTCAGTAGAGGGAGTGAATACTTTTAGAAATCACAATACCAAAATGCAAAATATGCTTGAAGAACTGGGCTTTACTAATTATGCTATGCAGGTGAAGAGACGTAAAGAAGAGGAATTAAGTAATATTGATGAAATTCGTTCTCGCCAGGAATTACGAGCAGATTGTGAAAAATATTTGGAAGAAAGTCAGATTACTAGATATGTGACATATGTAAATGTATGTCTTTATTTAAAAAGTGGAAAAGAACTTCAAGCAAGAGTAGAAAAGTATGGCGTGGCACTTGGAAAAGATGCGCAAAAAATTCAAGAAAATATTAATGACAGAGTGGCTGCTCTAGAAAAAAATCATGACCGAACTATGCAAGATATGTCTGATATTTGGGATGACTTGTACGAAGTAAAAAACGCTGATGATGTCGAAATGTTAATAGATAATATAGCAAGTGTATTGCAAAAAGGAATACCAGATGCTGACAGGCTTGATTTTGAGGAACTTCAGAAAAATTTATCTGAATTATTGAATGATATTAATGAAATTAAGCGAGTAACTAATTCTAGAAATGAATTTAAAAAGATATCAGAGGATATGATTAATAAATACGAACATTCTGAGTTTGACTTTGAAGTGCTGCCGATAATTCACGAGGTTATTTCTGATATGGAAAATAATATGAATGTCAGAGAACAGGAGTGGATTAATAGTGTACTTACACTAGGAGATAAAAGCAGAAAAGCGGTACACAAGTGGAAAGAAAAAACAGCCTATTTACCAGAATATCTCTCAGAAGAAACCATTGAAAAAGTAAAGATGGTCGATAAAGAAGCGGATGAGATAATAAGTGAAGGGAAAATTGAGGATGTTCTTTTTTATTTCGATAAGTTGGATGATGTGGAAAAGCTTGAGTGTATTCAGAAGTTACAAAATCGTTTAAACAGATAATATCTTCGGTAATGTGGATGGTTAATGGATATATGATTGCTGAGAACAGATTTATTATTAGTATTATAGTCTTATTCAAATAAAACACAGGAGGATTACTTTATGGAACGAGTAGCTAAATTTTTAAAAGAAGCAGAGACATATTATTTGGCAACAGTAGAAGGCGACCAGCCAAGAGTTAGACCTTTTGGAACAGCACACATTTTTGAAGGAAAGCTGTATATTCAGACTGGAAAGGTAAAAGATGTTTCAAATCAGATTCACGTAAACCCGAAGGTAGAAATCTGTGCATTTAAAAATGGCGAGTGGCTTCGTGTAGCCGGAGAACTTGTAGAAGATGACAGAAGAGAAGCAAGACAGTCTATGCTCGATGCTTATCCATCTTTACAGAATATGTACTCAGCAGATGATGGAAATACAGAGGTGTTCTATTTTAAAAATGCGACAGCTACATTTTCATCATTTACACATGAGCCGGAAGTAGTGAAGTTTTAATGACTAAGGATGAATGGTACAGGCAGTTATTTGAGCGGCTGGATAATTCCAAGTTCCGAAGCAGTTTTCACTTGAAACAGAAAGATATTGATTACATAAATGAGAAGGAACTTGATACCATCAGACAACACGCTGCGGACTTTATTGCAAAGAGGGAAGCTCCAGCATATATAGCGAATGATGGCAAGCAGACACCGATGAAAGGTCATCCGGTATTTATTGCCCAGCACGCAACGGCAACATGCTGCAGAGCGTGCATCCGAAAGTGGCATAAAATGCAGCCAGGCAAGGAATTGAGTCAGGTGCAGCAGGATTACCTTGTAGATGTAATTATGACATGGATTCAACGAGAAATGGAGAGGTAAGAGCATATAATATGAGTTTGAAAAATGTATTGATTATTGTTGATAACATTGACGAATCAATTGATTTTTATGAAGAATTGTTTGGATTGCGTGTGAT